>JBOGJX010000279.1:0-4450 GCA_050745285.1 Terriglobia bacterium | reverse complement strand
GCGAGGCAGTGAAGGCTTACGGTGGCGGAGACAACCGCGTTCTCCGGATCGGTAAAACCGCTGAAGGGATGATGAGACCTCTGGGCGAATCCATCGGCTTGGCCAAAATCGGCGCCGGTAGCTCGCGCCGTCTGTTTGATGTTTGTCATCATCTTTTACGTTCGGGAGGAGTACGCAGCTATTACGAAGCTGCGTTTCAGAAGATGATAGATGCGGGTGTTATCTTTCGTGCCATAGACGTTCAAGGAGCAAAATGGGTGGAGATCGATACGAAGGCGGACCTCAGAAGGGCACGAGCTTCGTTCAGCGAATCCGCGAAGCCCGGCGGATAGCGCAACCAGCGGCGCATAGCCCCGCCCTCACGGATATTCCTTACCGGGCGGTTTCGATCTACCCCAGCACGGTTTTGGCCCGGTTGGGAATAGCCCCGAACCAAATCACGATCCTGTGGATCGTCCTGGGAATCGCCGGCGTGTTGGCGCTCGCATCACCAAGTTACGGTGTTCGCATCGCGGGTGCGGTGCTGCTCGAAGTCTCCTACCTTTTCGACTTCGTAGACGGTGAGGTGGCGCGTCTTACAAATCGTACTTCACAACTGGGCTATCTGCTTGATTTGGCCGGACACGGCATCATCAAGACCGCGCTCTTCCTGGCGATCGGGTATGGTCTGTTCGCTTCCACGCATCGCTATGAAATGTTGATGCTGGCGTTCCTGGCCTGTGTCGGCGTATCAAACGGACAGATGGTCCCGTTCTACGTAGGTGAGGCATTTCGCCGGACCGAATCGGGGCGCGTTCCGGCCGCTCAAACCGCAAGAAGCCTTCTGCGCAAGCTATTAAGCTGGTCAGTATATGCCTTCGAGTCGCCGGGACTCTACCTGCTTGTGCTTTTGGGCGCTGTCTTCAATGGCCTCGAGTGGGTGCTCGTATTCTATGGCATACTCAGCCCGCTGTGGTTCTTGTATCGCTTGGTGAGATTTAGGCTATAATTGCGGTACTGGTAATGGCAGTTCCTAGGTTTGGTCCGTCGCAACGGTGGTTCAGTACGCGGCAACGATTTCATCGAGCGCCTTCAGGTTCGCGCCTCGAACGGTCAGACGCCGGGCAGGGGTGCACCACCCGCCAAACCTGGAACCTATTTGAAAAGCCTCCATGAGGCGATGATGAAGCAGGCATTCTCGCGGGTGGCGGATACTTCGGTTTTTGTGTATGCGTGACCCACCGAGGCTTCATCCAATTCAAGGAGGCTGAGAATGTCGGTAGCTTCTGCCGTTTCAAGCACGTTCGCATCAAGCCTCATCAGGCTCCGATTAAAGCACCGTGAAGAAGAGTTTGTGGAGGAGCGGTCCCCTTTGGTTCCGCGTGAGGAACGGGAGCGCCTGATTAAGGCGTTCTCAGCCGTAGATCGGAATATAACTTCGGCGCACAGCCCTGCGGAACTCCTATTCATTGCGCGAACCATCCTCGCGTTACCTATTGGTGGAGCGATTGTCGAATGCGGCAGTTACAAGGGCGCAAGCACAGCTAAGCTTTCTCTGATTGCCAAAGCAACCGGACGCAAGCTTTACGTATGCGATACCTTTCAGGGCTTACCGGAACCCGTAGGTGCTGGAGTTTACCACCGTGCCAACAACTCCCAGAGACAATTTCAGGCGGGCGAGTACGCTGGCAGCCTGCAGGAGGTTCGGGAGAATATCCGGCGCTGGGGTAGCTTGGAGGTTTGCTCCTTTGTACAAGGCCTCTTTGAACAGACATTGCCGCAGCTTCACGTGGAGCCCGCCGCCGTTTTCGTTGACGTAGATTACATCTCCTCCGCAAGAGACTGCTTAAAATATCTGTGGCCGCAACTCCGTTCGGGAGGTTATTTCTTTACCCATGAGGCAACATTCGTCGAATACGTCGAGGGCATTGCGGATGGGGATTGGTGGCACGAGAACCTCGGCCGGTGTCCACCTGTCCTATTTGGGGCTGGTTACGGCGTTGAGTCTCTCGCCCCATACGTGGCATTCTTCCGTAAGCGTGAAACCGCCGCCTAATGGTTTCTGCATTAACATGAAGTGCAGGCCTCCTTTGTCAATTGCTGAATCGCGGCGAGGTTGACATTCTGCACGGGAGTTGTGAAGTTGCTGTAATTCGCTGTCACACCGTCTGCCGGGCGACCCCAGGATCCCACACTTAGAGCGGCGACGGCCTCAACCCAATCCGTAGAAGTTAATGTCCGGAAGCGATGTCTTCGAGGGCCTTCAGGTTTGCGTTTCGAACACTATCGAGGAAGTCTCCGTAGTTTGATTTCTCACCGCCTGTGGTGAAGCCCCACGAGTCAGCGCCACGCTGCCGGACAGCTTCTCTTCCGTCATAAGCGTTATCGTTTCGGGTGAGCAATCCCCAGTCAGCGCATTCCACGCCGTTATCATAGAGGGCCCACCAATCGAACCCCAGCACGTATTGGTCGCCATTAGATCCCCGGGCATTCAAGAAGGCCGGCAGGTCGACATTCGCATAATGATCTCCGCGCGCCTTCTGGCTGTCGAACATGGGAGGCGCATATGGATGAGTCTTACAAGGCAATGCGGAGTCAGAATTCGCGATGACGGAGTACCAAAGATAGGCTGGCTTCCCGGTCAAATCGTAGCTTTGGTTATTTTCCACCATGCTCGCCGCAAGGTCGGCGGATCCTCCATAGTTCGGATTGTAGCTCCAGATGAAGGCGTCAATGCCTCCGTCGGCAAGCCCTCGCAGCACCTGGTCGCGGGCCTTGGCGCCGAAGTTGTTGATGGCATCTGGCCCGAAAATAAGATGATGCTTGTCCACGGCGCGAATGGCGGTTACCGTGGTTTCAGCGTAATTTTTGACGAATAGGTAGAGGAAGGCGTTCAAGTCCGCCCGCACTGCCGGGCTCGCAGATTTACAGCCAAGATAACACTTGCTGCCGAACCTGTTGTAAGTTCCATTCAGCATGTAGGGGTCATTGCCCATCCACGCGGTATGCCGCCCATCCTCATCAATAACGCCCATGCCTGTTCCATACCCGCCCGCGTCGTCAAACGACGTATAAAAGCCGCGCGTCCCCCAGGCTTTATTCAGCGCGGCAATGCTGTTGTTGTATTTCTGCTTCAGCATGTCAATCCATGCATACTTGCTATAAAGCGTCGCATCGATCCACGGCACGCGGCGCGAATTCTCAGCCGCCGTGTACTTAAATCGTGCCGTAGCTATCATGAAGGCGGGATTCTGATAATTGTTGATCGGGCCATTGCCTCCTGACTTGAAGCCGAACAGATCATCGGCGTCGTCGGTGGTAATTCCCAGGATCCACGGCTTATCCGCGAAGCCGCCCGTATACTGTTCCGTCCAGTAGGACACCTCGTTGTGGCAAGCCGTGGCAAATTTAGGATCGTACACATCGGGTAGCTGCCCTCGATAGCCGCTGAAAGTGGACTGTGGGACACCCGCAGTTACATTCTTGATGGACTCCGGTAAGCGCAGCTCGTAGGCAGGCGGATTCCTCATCGAGTCCATCACCGGATTCAGTATCAGAATGACAGGCATTTGCGGGACGTTGTAGGTGTTGCCGCCGTGAGCCCCGACGGGCGAAATGCACGTGCTGGTATACTCACCCAGGGCGTTGAAGCCCCACGAAAGCAGCCGGCTGGTGGTGTTGTTTCCCCACAACCCTTTACCTTCGGGATACTTCCTGTCCAGGACGCCTGGGTTGAGTGCACTGGGGCACGTGGCTTGCACCCCCATTAGCCAGAAGGCGTGCCCGGCAGGCGTGACGAACATCCAACGGTGGCCGAACTTCTCAATGCGAAAAACCCCCGACGCGCCATGAGGCGAACGCATGCTCATCAGTCCGCCATATTCGTCGAGGCGCAAATCAAAAACCTTTAAGCTAAACGTCTTTTGAACCGAGGCGCCCGTGGAATCGGTGACGGTGACGGTCAGCGAAAACTGCCCTGGCTGGGTGGGCTTACCTGTCAGCTTACCTTTGCCCCCGTCGAATTTAAGGCCTTTGGGGAGCGTCCCCGAGGTGAGAGTCCAGGTATATGGAGCAGAGCCAGCGGCCGCTTTAAAGACAGCTAAGTATGGCCGGCCGAGGTAACCAAGCCGCAGCACGTCCGTGGTGGCGATGGAGATTTTTCCTGACGAGGGGGCGTCCTGCCGGGACGCGGAAGAGCTGCGGGAACAGTGCAAGGCTATGGCTGATAGGAATAGGGTAATTGCGCAAACCCTGATGAATAACTTCCGGGAAGACACCAGTTCACTCCTCGTTGGGTACCGATGCACACGCGCCATTAAATCCGGACTTGCAAGTTGGGAAGCACTATCCTCATTCTAATGCGTTTAGGAGTTCCCCCGGCTCTGCCGTAGAAGTTTGACAGTTCCGGGAGTATGCAGTTCCCCGCATTGGTCGTGCCCGGCAATGCCGGCCAATACCCCTCACCCGGCTC
>JBOGJX010000278.1:0-6506 GCA_050745285.1 Terriglobia bacterium | reverse complement strand
ATCGTGTTCAGGTGCATGTCGCGCGCGTAGCGGATCTCGTCTTCCACCTTTTGCGGCCGCGGACGCAGCATCATATCTGGAGACCATCCACCGCCGCGAATCAGAATTTTCTTCCCGTTCACGATGAAGAACCGGTGATTCTGAGCGTCCAATTGCGAGCTGATCTCGCGGATGCCAAACTGCACGTTCTGGCGATCTGACGTTTGTCCTCCGGCCTCAAATTCCAGATGCATGTGGTAAAGGTCTTGCGGCCCGTATTGCCACGGCCACCAAAGTTTCGGATGAGACAGGTTGAGTTGGGGATATCCCGCGGGCGTGAAGACCACACGCTTGGTTTGATGTGGCGCGAGGGAGACATTTTGCGAAATCTCGATCTCTCCCATCATCGCCTTAAGAACTCCGTCAACCGGCTGGCCGGTGGCATTCTCCACGTCTGCCGCCACTGTCAGGTGAGCGGCGTCAAGAGACGGCAGGTCAAGTTTTGTGGTCACCTGCGGATTGCGCACCGCCACTGGCCCGCTCAATGTAAGATACACGTCACGGAAAAGACCCATGTCTTTGTCCGGGGGCAGCGGATTCCAGTCCACGAAGGTGATGGCGAGATCAGCGGGAGTGGGGGCAAAAATTTCAACTGCCAAGGTGTTGATTTGTCCAGGCATGGCCTCGCCCGTCACGTTAAACTCATAATTCCTCCGCATGCCATTCACTTGGTCCGGGCTCGCGACTTGGCGCCCGTTTAACCAGATGTTGGCGCTGTTGTTGATGCCCCCAAAGTGCAGCCACAGTGTTTTCCCCTGCGTGCCTGCCGGGAGGCTGAACTGCGTGCGATACCACCAGCCGGGCCGGAAAGGGCTGTCCGGCGGCATGGGCATGAGCGAAAAATTGCCGCCAATCGGATAGGTGGCGCCGGGAATCGACCTGAGATTCATGCCAAAGTCAGGATTGGGATAGACCTTGTTGGCCACCAGCGCCGCCAGAACGGTGGACGGCACGCTGGTGGGATACCACCCCAAGGTTTGGAAATGGGGGGTGGAAATAACGCTGCCAGACTCAGCGGCCTTGGCGGAAGATTGAATACTCCAGCCCCGGCGCAAAACCATGCGGGCGCCCGGTTGGCTAAGACCCCCGCCCGGCTGAGCGGCCAGCGCGGTGGGCACGGCGGTCAGGCAGGCGGCGAGCAACAACAGAAGGACAGCAAGTATTTTCATTTCAGATTCCTCAGGTTGACTTATTTAGCTTAGTTTACGAACTAAATAAGTTACCTGTAGTCCGTCAATAAATCAAGCGCACGTATCGCGCAATCCGACAGGTTGCTGAAAGAGTCGTTTGATCTATCATTCTGAGCCCTTCGGCTTCGTTCGGGGTAAACTCCGCGAAGAATGACATGTTTGCAGATCTTTTCAGCGACTGCTCCGAAAAGTTCGGCCAAGACCCCTCACCCGGCTCGCGACGCTCGCCACCCTCTCCCCAAGGGAGAGGGCTGGGAAAAAAGCAAGGAATCCGGCCCTCTCCCGCCGCAGCGGGAGAGGGGGGACCGCGAAGCGGTGGGTAAGGGGTTTCTTTCATGCCTTGCGGGCGTCGCCAAGCGACATGACCGACCGCTAAATAGACGCCGCTACAACGACCAAGCCGCCTCACCACGCTAGAGCGATACCGGGATCTGCGCCGATCTCCAGCATGATAAAATGATCCCTATCAGGAGGGCTTACGATGCGAAATTCTGCGATGTCTGGTTTAGACTTATATCTTCCGCTGCGGTTTGGGCGCGCGATCGTTCCGTTCGCACTCATGGCGGTCCTCGCATGGGGCGCCGTGCCATCACGCCGTGACCTCGCTGCGGGTGCAAAGCTTCGCCTGGAAACCTTGGCTTTCCGCGCAGAGGGATTTATTCCCGGGCGCTACACTTGCTCGGGAGCCAATGTTTCCCCCGCCTTGCGCTGGAACGATGTGCCTGCCGGAACGCGAAGTTTCGCCCTCATTGTGACGGACCCGGACGCTCCCGCCCGCACCTGGGTGCACTGGGTGGTATTTAATCTGCCGCCGGGTGCGCGGTCTCTTCCGGAGCGAGTCCCGAAAGAGGATGAAATGCCGGGCGGAGGCGTGCAAGGAGTAAATGATTTCCACTTTGCGGGTTATGGCGGACCTTGCCCGCCGCCGGGAAAGCCGCATCGCTATTTTTTCCGGCTCTATGCTCTCAACATTCGGTTGAGCCTGAAACCCGGTTCAACGCGTGAGGAAGTGAGAAGGGGGATGAAAGGTCACGTGCTGGCGGAAGCAGCTTTGGTGGGTCGTTATGGCCGCTGATTTCAGCAGGATTGCGGCAGTTTGGCTTGCGTGCTACACTCGTTTTCAGAGCTTCGTGACCTGGGTTTTGATGGTATTCCAAAAGAGGCCCGAACCGGCCGAATCTCATCTAACGGTGAGGTTGTCTTAGCTCAGCCATTCCTCCGAGGCGACCCAAGGCTTCACCCCACTCTGATGGGGACCTAAGGAGTTTATAAAGTGAATCGCAAATTAATTCGTCCAACGCTCTCTGACATTCAGGACCAGATGGGCCAGCGCCCGCAGCGGAGCAAGAAACCCACTCCGCCGGATCAGACGAACGCCGAGAGCTTTTACTACATCAAGCAGATGCAGGCGCGCACGCCCATGGTGGTGGTGCTGGATACCGGCGAAGCCATCAGCGGGGTCATTGAATGGTACGACAAGGGCTGCATCAAGGTTCACCGCTCTGGAGAGCCCAACCTGCTGATCATGAAGAGCGCCATCCGGTACATGCATAAGCAGTCCGAATCAAAGGCCGAAGGAAACGGGAATTACCCCACGGGAGATGGGGAGTGAGGTTCCTGTCGAAGCATGAGAGGTCTATTGCAGACGGCACAACAAGAACCGGGAGTTACTCGCATGTTACTTGACGCGGCGCTTTCCCGGCGCTTAGGATGTTATCCATCAGGCTGGACCCGCGAAGGGCCGGCGTTTTCTCCCTCGAGTGGGTGATGCTATGAGAATGCGGTCTGAAGCAATTCCGGCGATAGGCTCCAAGGGCCGTTTTGGCCGGCGGATGCGCTGCGTGCGAGCAGGCTTTTCGCATATTGTAACCCTCAGCGGCGCAGCCTTCCTTATTCTCTCGGTGCTCTGCGCGCTCGCTCCGCTTGCGGCCACCGCCCAGGAGTTAGGTCGTAAAAAACTTCCGGGCCTGAGCAAAATCGAATCGACTGGGCCCACGAAGGGCGTATTTACGGGCGGCGTTCAAACGATGGATTCCCGCAGTAAAGTATTGGAAGTTAGCTCGGCGGACGGCGCGAATTCGGCCATCTTTCCCATCACCAAGAAAGTACGGGTGTCCTCGATTGAGGGGCACAAGTTGAAACTCGCGGCCCTGACGCCCGGCACCAACGTGATCGTGCATTATCAGCAACAAGGCGGCCGCCGCACTGTGCAGGAAATCATCGTCCTCACCAAAGCTCCGCCGAGCGGAAAAAAAGGGCACAGTCCCTCCTAACCCTTTCCGCGATCACGGAACGTAGTTTGGATAACGCGGGGGCAAGTTCCACAAGCGCTTATCTAAGGTGCTGCGCATAAATAACTTGAACAGTTCCAAAGGGTGGCGCATACATTGGTTTTTATGTATGCGCCACCACGCTGGCAGGATGGTTGCACTCATGGCGAATACATACGAAGCAATGTATGCGCCACCCTGAAGCTATTGTGTTTTGCCATCTCGTAGGTAAACTTGTCCAAGTTATTCAGGCGCACTCGCTAAGTACACATGTTCGCAATTGCAGTTATGTATTTCCCTTCATCCGTGCGACGGGAAGCGCTGCTTCCCCGCACCACCGTCTCTCCATGGAGAGGGCCGGCCCAGTTGTCTGGGTGAGGGGTTGCCCGGCGTTCCAGCGCATGTGCCAAAACGCGAAAGCCCTTCCGTCATGAAGATCGGCATCACTTGCTATCCAACTTACGGGGGCAGCGGCGTAGTGGCCACGGAGCTCGGCCTCGAGCTCGCGGCTCGCGGACATGAAGTCCACTTTATCAGCTACGCCGTGCCGGTTCGGATGTCGACGGCTTCCGGGCGTATCCACTTTCACGAAGTGGAGGTAATGGACTATCCCCTCTTTGACCACCCGCCCTACACTCTGGCCCTGGCCACCAAGATGCGCAACGTGGCCGTAAACGAGTCGCTTGACTTGCTGCACGTGCACTATGCCATCCCTCACTCTGTCAGCGCCTATCTGGCGCGCGCCATGCTGGCGGGATCGCGCAGGCGGCTCCCTTTCGTTACGACGCTGCATGGCACGGACGTTACATTAGTCGGCATCGACCGGTCGTACCTTCCCATCACGCAGTTTTCCATCGAGGAGAGCGACGCCGTCACCGCCATTTCCGAGTATTTGGGCCAGGTGACACGCGATGAATTTCACATCCGGAAGAACGTCGAGGTGATTCCGAACTTCGTCAATTGTGACCTGTTCCAGCCGGCGGCGGACACTTCGCAGCGGCGCACGTTCGCGCGCGATGAGGAGCGTCTTCTGGCGCACCTTTCGAACTTCCGGCCCGTCAAGCGCGTACCCGATGTGGTGGAGATCTTCGACCTCGTGCAACGCGAGATTCCGGCCAAGCTCCTGATGATTGGCGATGGACCCGAGCGGACGGTGGCCGAATGGATGGCGCGCGAAAAAGGCTTGGCGGACAAAGTGATCTTCCTTGGCAAACAAAACAACGTGCAGGACCTGATCAATTGTGCGGACTGCCTGCTGTTGCCCAGTGAGCTTGAATCCTTCGGCCTGGTGGCGCTTGAGGCGATGGCCTGCGGCGTGCCCTGCGTCTGCTCGCGCGTGGGCGGACTGCCGGAAGTGGTTCGTGATGGGATCGACGGATTCCTTGTGGCGCGGCGCGACATTCAGGGCATGGCGGCGCGCGCGATGGAAATTCTTGCCGACCCCGCCAAGCGCGAAGCCATGGGCCGCGCCGGCCGCGAGCGCGCCCAAAGCCGCTTCTGCAGCGATAAGATTATTCCCCTCTACGAACAGCTTTATCAGCGCGTGCTTGCGGGCGCTTGAGCGACCGTGCGGCCTGCGCTTTCTGAAACGTTTTCAACTTTTTGCTATCGGCGTGGCGGCGGGTTTATCCCGCCATCCGGCATTGCAAACGCGCCACCCGGGAATGGCGGCCTAAAGCCGCCTCTACGTGATTCGCGCAGTAGATTCCGGCTCCTTGACGTATGCCAAGAGCAGCACGACTACGCCGGCCGTCATCAACGCGCACAACCCGGTAACGGCGGCGTATCCGTCGTGCTGGTAAAGTATTCCGCCCACAAAGGCCGTGGCGCCGATTCCCAATTGTGAAAATACGCCGCGTGCCGCCATATACGCGCCCCGCTGCTTTCCCGGAATAATCTCCGTCATGAGGGCCGTCACGGGCCCTTGCCGGAAGGCGACGCCAAGGCTTGTAAGTCCAAAGACAGCGAGCAACAAAATGCCCCACGGGAAAAATGGCATCACGGCCACTGACACCGCCAGAATGATACTGCCGAGCACGGAGACCCTCAACTTTCCCCACCGGTCAGACAAGATTCCCCCCAAGGGCGCCCCCGCCACGGCGACGAGACCCCCCAGCATGAAAACCCATCCGATCCCGCGGGTTGTAAGACCAAACCGGCCGTTTAGCCACTCACCAATGTAGGTGAGAAAACCCACCATTCCTCCCGAAACCAGAAGGGCAATGAAGATCCCGGCCACAAGATCGCGCCGCGCCAGAAAGGATCGCATGGCGCGGCCCGTGGTCCGAAGTTTGTTCGTCGCCGACCTTGTGCCGCCGCCTTCTCCACGCAGCAGCCACATCGACGCGGCTGCCGCTAAGGCCACCAGAGCGAAAAATAGAAATGTCCTGCGCCATCCGAAGCGATCAGCAATTTCGGCGCCGGCCGGAACACCGATGATAGGCGCGGCAAAATAGGCCACGGAAATCAGGCCAATGGCGCGGCCCCGCACGGCGTAATCAAAGCAATCGCCGGCAAACGTCAAAGCGCAGGTGGAGATAGTTCCCGCTGCCGCGCCGGTGAGCGCGCGCGCCATCATCAGTTCGCCGAAGGTCCGGGTTTCAGCGGCCAGCCAGGAAGCGAGAGCGAAGGCGATGGCGCCGCCGAGCAGGAAGCGGCGGCGGCCATAGTGATCCGAAAGCGCGCCGCAGATGAACCCGGCAAAGGCGGCGGCGATCGAGTAAACCACCACCAGCATTCCCGCCATGGCAACCGTCACGCTGAAATCCCGCATCAAGACCGGAAGGAGCGCGGCAATCATCTGGTTATCCGCGAGGCCGGTAAAAAGCAGCAGGAAGAGGCTGAGGATTACGCCGTACTTTAAGGGCGTGGAGGGCGAAATGGCGGTTTGTGCTCTCAGGGGTTAAAGGCAGATGCCAGGTGTCAGATGTCAGCTTCCAATTCTTCTAATACCTGACACCTGGAACCTGACACCTTCTTACTCGTCACTTGTCACTCGCCACTGCTT
>JBOGJX010000277.1:0-4012 GCA_050745285.1 Terriglobia bacterium | reverse complement strand
TCGGTGGAAAAGGGTACCACGGTGACGCTTGAGCAAACGTTCGTCGATGGCGATGTGTGGCTGCCCTCCTATGACGCGTTCAATGCCAATCTGCGTCTGCTGCTCTTCAAGGGATTGAGGCTGAACTTTGTGAACCGGTATAGCGACTACCGCGTGTTCGACGTCCGAAGCCTCAGTAAGATCACCTCACCGTGCAAGGCGACGCCGTGACGACGCCAGCGATCTGCGCCGAGCGCAATGCGCCGCATTTCCACGTTCATTTGTGATATGGTGTATTGACTATGACTCAACACGATAGTTTCTCACGCCGCTCGTTCCTCGCGCTGGCTGCGGCCGCGCCCTTTGCCATCGGCGCCGGGCGCGGCAAGCACATCCCAGTTGGACTGGAGCTTTTCTCTGTCCGCAACGACTTGAAGAAGGATCTGCCGGGTACGGTGCGGAGTGTGGCTAAGATGGGTTACCGGGGTGTTGAATTCTTTTCGCCTTATTATGCTTGGACGCCCGATTACGCCAAGCAGGTTCGCGGCGAGCTGGATGCTCTCCACATCTGGTGCCATTCCACCCACAACGACCCGATTTCGTTCACGCCGGAAGGGATCGGCAAAGCGATTGAACTGAATCATATTCTTGGCACGCGCTATATCGTGATGGCTTCTGCGGGCCGCGTCAACGGACTTGACGGATGGAAGCACGTTGCGGATACGCTGAACAAGGCCAACCACACGATGGAGGGCCACGGTTTGCACGCCGGATATCACAACCACGACGCCGAGTGGAAGCCCATTGATGGCAAGAAGCCGATGGAGGTGCTGGCGGCGAATACGGATAAGAGCATTATGCTGCAGCTCGACGTCGGAACCTGCGTGGCAGCCGGCAGCGACCCTGTCGCATGGGTCAGGAAAAATCCCGGCCGCATCCGCTCGATGCATTTGAAAGATTGGTCGCCTCAGCAGGGCTATCATGTCCTCTTTGGACAAGGCGTGGCGCCATGGAAGAAACTCTTCGCCGCGGCGGAGAGCGTTGGAGGGGTTGAATACTACCTGATTGAGCAGGAGGGCAGCGCTTATTCCGAGTTGGAGACCGCCCGGTTGTGCCTTAAAAATTATCGCAAGCTGCGCGCCTGAAGCTTTTGGATTGGAACACATAAAAGCCGCAGAGTTTTAAAAGCAAAACTCTGCGCTACACCTGCTCTAGCAATTCCCGTCAATACGGTGGAAGGGCACGGTTTTAACCGTGCCGTAAGCGCCGTCACCCACCGCTTCGCGGTCCCCCCTTTCCCTGAGGGAGAGGGGACGGGGGTGAGGGAGGCTATGCTTACAGCATGGCTAAAGCCATGCCCTGACGCGCCGCTGCGGAACTAAAACCTTCCAACGTCAGAAAAGCCGCAGAGTTTCAAAAGCAAAACTCTGCGCTACACCGCCGGAACCCATAGACTCAACGCAAACGGCCACTCTTCATCCACCCATTGATTTTCGCCGCGGAAGCCCGCATGTTCGGCCATCAGGGCAATCTCCTGCGAAGTGTATTTATAGGAGCTCTCAGTCCAGATGGTCTCGCCGTGTTCGAGCGTAACCGTAACTTCAGAGCTCTGAATCGTCACGCGCTGGCGACCTTCGGACCGCAGATGCATTTCAATCCGATGATCATGCGTATTGTACACGGCATGGTGGCGAAAACTGGACAAGTCGAAGTCCGCCTTTAGCTGCCGGTTTATGCGGGCAAGCAAATTCAGATCGAAGGCCGCCGTGACGCCGGCGGGATCATCGTAGGCCCTTACCATCTGCTCCACCGGCTTCACCATGTCCGTTGAAAGCAGCAGCGCGTCATCCGGCCCTAGAATCGACCGGATGCTTCGTAGGAAGTTTTCCGCGGGCGCGGAGTCAAAGTTACCAATAGAGCTTCCCAGGAACAGCACCAGCAGGTGTTGGTTGTCCTTGCGCCGCGCCGCCACCTGGCGCAGTCCATCCAGGTATTCGGCCTCAAACCCCAGGATGCTAACCCGCTCCAGGCGATCCAACTCGCGCTCGGACATGAGCAGCGCGGTGTGAGAAATTTCTATGGGGTGGTAAGTGGTCGGATGGCGGCGCGCGAGAGCCTCAAGAATCCATCGCGCCTTCTTGCCGCTTCCGCTGCCGAGTTCCGCCACGACCACAGGAGAGGGCATCCGCCCGGCAATAGCGTCTGAGTGCAGCCGGAGCAGGCGCGCGTCGGCGCGCGTCAAGCCATACTCCGGCAGTAGCGTAATCACCTCAAAAAGCGCGGACCCAACCTCATCGTAGAGATATTTTGAAGGCAGGTCTTTCTGCCCGGGTCTGGCCAGTCCTTCGCGCACGTCTTCGGCAAACGCCGCAAGCGGATCCAGGGTCTCGGTAGTAACCAGCATAGGCGATCTGTCCGGAGCGTTACCCCAACTCAATGCACTACGCAACGAAACGTGGCGTAAACGTATGGGTAATGGGGCTGGAACCAGTTGCGGAACGATCGCCTGAGCATGCAGGCAGCCGTGCGCGGCGATCCACCTTTCATTACATAGTGTTTGCCGTCAAAAAAGTTGGCGGAATAGCCAGGATAAAACGGATAAGCCTTGAATCCTGCAAAGGGCGCAAAAACCGTAGAAGTCCACTCCCAACCGTTGCCCAGCAGGTCCATCACCCCGAAGGCGCTTGCCCCGCGCGGATGAGCGTTTACCGGCGCCGGGTTCCATCGCTTGAAATCGAAATTGCCCAGCGCTGCCGCGGGCGTTTCATTGCCCCAAGGGAACATCCGGTCTTCGATTTCATGACCTTCAGGGGCGCCATACGCCGCGCGGTGCCACTCCGCTTCTAGCGGCAGCGATTTTCCCACCCAACGGGCATAGGCGGAAGCCTCCGCGTGGCTCACGTAAACCGGCCACTCGAGCGGCAGCGGCGTTTCCGCAAACATGATTCGCAAAAGCCACCCCTTGCCATCTTGCCGCCAGAATGCGGGATGACGAATCTGTTGCTCCGTGATCCATTGCCACGCATCCTGCGTCCATAGATCGCGATGTTCATAACCTCCTGCCTGACTAAACTTCAGGAAATCACCGTTCGTCACGGGGTAGGCATCGATCGAGAAAGCCGGAACGTTGACGCGGTGCATTTCGAACTCATTATCCCACCCGAAGTCCGCGGCGCCGTTGCCTGCGAGACCCAGCATGGTTTCGCCCGCGGGTATTTCCACCATCTGGTGTTTCACCAATTCGAGAACAGCAGGCTTCGGAGCGGGCGGGGCGATCAAACACTTTAGCGGAAGCTGATGAAGCATGTAAGCAAACGTTTCCGCGTGCATCAGGCGATGCTCGATAGCGGCGCTGAGCAGTGTTGCCAGCGGAAATCCTCCGGTCAAAGTTTCGCCCGAAGCGGCGGCCTTCTCGAGCGTGGAGTCCAGCGTCTCGCGCGCCTGCGTGTTGTATCGCCGGATCTCGTCGACCGCAGGCCAATCTTTGGGCTGATCCGTTGGAAGACCTCCGCCGATAGGATCGATGCCGAAGGAAAACAGTTTGTCAAAGGCGGGATGAAAAGCCCTTAAACCGAGGCCGCACCCGGAGAATAGATTCCAGTCAAAGGCCTCCAGATGCCCCAGGTAAAAAATATTGCGGTGCCGCTCGCGAATCGGCCGGTCATAATAAGCCGAAGGCGTGAGGAGATTGAAAAGCTCATCCGTGCGCGCGCGAGCTTCCGCGAGACGCGACGTCAGCGAATAGCGCATTCCGACTCCGGCACCTGCGGTCATAGTGGCCTCCTAATTCCATCATACATGGAGCCGGGGTCGTTTCGCACGCGCCTGCATGGCTGCAGGCGCCTGCGGCGCCGCGACCCGCCATGAAAATGCGGAGTGCGACCGCGATGTAGGGGCGCTGCTTGCTGCGCCCAGCGAGGATATCAAAACATGCGCCTTTGCCCGGGAAGCCACAGGCTTCCCTCGCAGCAAGCGGCGTAGCCGCTCTTTGCGCCCGACGAGTCAGCCGATTTGGAGAGTATTAGGTTTAAAC
>JBOGJX010000276.1:0-3008 GCA_050745285.1 Terriglobia bacterium | reverse complement strand
CGATCCCAGACCAGATTGAGCACCTTGTACGCCTGCTTCATCATTGGCGTGTCATACTGCGCCAGGTTAATTCCGTCGGCGAGCTGCTTCCTGCTGAATGTTCCAACAGGGTTTCCGTCAATGTTAAGCGTATAGCCTGTTGCCTTCAGGCCCGAGACCGAGAGTATTTCGGAATCGAGAGCTTGGTACATCTCTGCTAGCTTCGTTACCATGGAGGCAAGTGGGTTGATGGTTTCGGAACCCAGCAAGGATGTTTGCCAGAAGATTTTTTCCGTCCCTCCCCCGAAAGGATCAGGCGGAAACTGCGGCCACTTTGAGGAGTGAAGCGTCATAATCGGGTAGGGCAGCGCTTTGTCGGTCTGTGTCCATGAGCACCGCCCGTGTCCCGCCAACAAGTCTGCGACCGTGGCGTTATCAGATCGTTTTACAACCCCAGCCGATGCGTTGATTTCAACGTGGCTAACCGTGGCAGGCGCGTTCCAGGCTTTCAGGAGCGCCTGGGCCATCACCAGCTCCGCGCTAGCGCCGGGATGAACCCGGCCTGGAACGATCTTTTCCGCCAGATCCGGGTTAACTTTCTCCGCCTCTTCCATTAGCCTTACCAGGGGAGTATTGAAGTCCACTATCATAAAATGATGTTGGGTGCCCACCTTTCGCAGGAACAGGCTGTATCGCAGAAGCACGCTGTTATACCCGCCCGGAACGTGGTGGGGATTGACCGGGTATGATGGCTTGTGCGTGACGTCATCCCATGGTGATGGCTCTATCAGCACAATTTTCACCCCCGGCAGGTGCGCCTGGAGAGACTGGATAATATGCACGTAGCCGGCCTTGTAGGTATTGAAAATGGCCGCGTCAAAGGGCTGGTACTGACCGTCATTCATGCCGAGCATGATCGTGACGATATTTGGTTTGAAGGGAAAGACATCGCGTTTCAGGCTTAGGTCCACAGGCGCTGTCCAGTTCCCAGTCACCCTTGCGCCCCCTACCGCGGAGTTCAAAAATTTCACTTGCAGGTTGGGAAACCGCGTCCGCACATATGTTTCAATTGCTACCGGGTAATACCGCTGTTCCGTAATGCTGTCGCCGTAGAAAAGCACACGGTCGCCATTTTGCAGGTGGAACTTCTGGGATGCAGCCCAGCCTGGCCGGGTAAACCCTGATACCAACAGTACAACGGCCAGACACCACTTTGAGACTCTCATTAATTCCTCCATGGGTTGGAAATCGCGACTGGGAAAAATGTCGATCATGTACTACGTCAGGCCACCCAGACCGCGGCAAGCAGCGCCGCTGCGGCTTTGCGGCGGCTAGAGACCGCGGCTACAGGGAATCCCAGTGGAGAATCACCTTGCACGCCTCGCCCCGGCTCATCACTTCAAAGGCTTTCTGGAAGTCGCTGAAGTGGAAGCGGTGCGTGATGACCGGGCTGATGTCAAGCCCGGACTGGAGCATCACGGTCATCTTGTACCAGGTCTCGTACATCTCGCGGCCGTAAATGCCCTTGAGCGTGAGCATGTTGAAGATTACCGTGCGCCAGTCGATGGACATCTCAGCCGCCGGAATACCCAGTATGGCGATCTTGGCGCCGTGGCTCATGTTTTGCAGCATGCCCCGGAGCGCAGCGCCGTTGCCGGACATTTCAAGCCCCACATCGAAACCCTCCGTCATGCCGAGCTTCTGCTGCGCTTCTTGGAGCGTTTCCTTGCTGACGTCGAGCGCCATCGTCACGCCCATTTTCCGAGCAAGATCGAGCCGGTGCGGATTGACGTCCGTAATCACCACGTAGCGCGCGCCCGCGTGTCGCGCCACCGCCGCCGCCATCAGCCCAATGGGTCCGGCGCCGGTAATCAGCACGTCCTCGCCGAGAACGGGGAAAGAAAGCGCCGTATGCACGGCGTTGCCAAAGGGGTCAAAGATCGCCGCGATATCTTCATCTACCGAGTGGTGATGGCGCCAGATGTTCGTCATGGGGAGAACGATGAGTTCGGCGAAGGCTCCGGCGCGGTTCACGCCCACTCCCTGCGTATGCGCGCAAAGGTGGCGGCGGCCGGCCAGGCAATTGCGGCACCGCCCGCAAACCACGTGCCCTTCGCCGCTGACAATTTCTCCCGGATAGAAATCGGCCACGTTTGATCCCACGGCCACAATCTCGCCTACGAACTCGTGCCCGATCACCAGAGGAATGGGGATGGTCTTCTGCGCCCATTCATCCCACTGGTAAATGTGCAGGTCCGTGCCGCAGATGCCGGCGCGATGGACTCGGATCAGGACGTCGTTGATGCCGGTTTGTGGTGGATCAACCTCTTCCATCCACAGCCCCGGCTCGCGCTTGCTCTTGACAAGTGCCTTCATCGAGTAGCTCCTTCTGACATGGTAGCCACGGCACGCGGTTTGTGCCGTGGGGCTACAAAAACCCACGGCACACAAATCGTGCCATGGCTACCCGAAAAGCCGCAGACCCGAAAAGCGCAGGTCCGCGCTACAAATCTAATCGGATGTCTACGTAGGGGCACGCCATGGCGTGCCCAAGGGCGCGGCAATTCAGAGAGGCCGCCCAGTCCCTTGCCGCAGGGTTACAATCTGATCCGCCTTGATATGCTCCCACTTTTCACTCGGCCCGCCCGGCCCACTCAGCCATTGGACCACAATCGCGTCGATGCGGGGATTTCCTCCTAGCCCAAAGTGGACGCGGATGTCGCTCGAGCTCAGGTAGCTTCCGTCGGTATGCGCGCGCCGCCACAGAGGGCTCTCGCCCTTCCGGAAAACGCCGACCCGCGATCCGATGCCAAAGCGGTTCCCATTCGTTTTTTCCAGCCCCACCTGCAGCCAATGGCCTTTGCGTCCCGCTTCATTCAGCATCAGCCAGACGGGACCATTGTTGTTGCAAACCAGGATGTCCACGTTGCCGTCATTGTCCACGTCGCCAAAGGCGGCGCCGCGGCTCACCTCCGAAAGCTCGAACGCCGGGCCGGCGATGCCGGTTACTTCGCTGAAGCCTTTGCCCG
>JBOGJX010000275.1:0-4251 GCA_050745285.1 Terriglobia bacterium | reverse complement strand
GACGTCAACCACATTGCTGATCGTATCGGGTGACAGCTTCCATACATGATCGATAATCATGGCCCGGGTTACACAGTGGCCGGCGTTCTGCATCAGGTATTCGAGCAGCGCCAGCTCCTTGGGCGTGAGCTCAATCAGCTTCCCCCCCCGGCGGGCCTTGCGCTCTACCCGGCGGAGTTCCAGATCTTCCACTCGCAAAATGGGAGCGGAGCCTTCACCCGAACGCCGCAGCAGCGCTCGCGCCCGCGCGGCAAGCTCCGAAAAGGCGAAGGGCTTGGGCACATAGTCATCCGCGCCCATATCGAGCGTGCGCACGCGATGCTCAAGTTCCCGCTGCGAAGACAGCACAATTACCGGCAAAGACGGGTCCTTGTGGCGCAGTTTTTGCAAAGCTTCAGCGCCGTCAATTATCGGGAGGTTCAAGCCGAGGATGACCAGATCATACTCCCGGGCCTGCGCGAGGATCTCGCCCTGACGGATATCCGCCGCCGTATCCACGGCATACTTCTCAGCCTCAAAACTTCGGCGGAGAAACGCCAGCACGGGTTCATCATCTTCGATAACGAGCAGATGCATTCTTGAATTCACCCCTCATGCGCGCAGTCAAGGACTGTGATCAGCGCCATTTAGCCATCAGGCAGAGAGGCGCTTATGGTCCTCTCATACCCACGCTGCTATTAACGCTTCATATACTACATCATAAAATCTTCATCTGCAAATGGATAATTAACGTCTTTTTCTGGCGGGATATGGGAGGGTAAGTAGCCCCTGGCAGAGCCGTGGGCTTTACGAATGCTGGCCCCTCAAAGGGGTCTGTTCGCAATCGTTCAAAAGCAGGGCGAAGCATGCAAACCACCCCGCACCCGCCCTTGTACCTCGGGCACCCTCTCCCCACGGGAGAGGGCGAGAATGGGGAGTGTGCTCAACGCAGATTAAGGTTTGGACGCAGCGTCTGAGGGGGTGGCGGGCGTTAAAGCGGATTCGAGATCCGCCTCGATGGGAGGAGGATTGGAAATATCGGTTCGCAGGACGACGATGTCCACGCGGCGGTTTCTCGCCCTGCCGTTAGCCGTTGCGTTCGAGACTACGGGATGATATTTAGCATAACCGGCGGCCGCGAGACGCTCCGGAGCAATGCTGAACCGCGTAATAAGAAGATCCAGCACCTCGGTCGCCCGTGCGGTGGACAAGTCCCAATTCGACGCATACTGTGAGTTGTGAATGGGAACATTGTCCGTATGTCCCTCCACGCGAATATTCTGTGGAGCATGGGCAAGAATTGCCGCAATTTTGCTGAGCACCGGTAGCGCGTTGGGCTTCATGACGGCGGAGCCGCTGTCAAAGAATCCTATTTCCTGCAGACTGACCACCAGCCCATCACGGGTCAGGCGGATGTTGACGGCGTGGTGCGCGATCTCAGGGGATAAAACCATCGTGAGCGCCGCCCGGATATCCTTTAGCTCCCCCTTCATATACATCGGACCCCGCACCTTGTTGAGCTCGGATTCGGCCATGGGAAGGGCCATGGATCGCGAGGCGTTCTCGATCATCTTAACTTTGGCCGTCTCCGCGCGGCCGCTGTCGCTTGTGAATATGCCCAGTTGCTCGAACGCCGACTGAATGGACATCGCAACCTGCCGCGTCTTACTTTTGTCCACCTGCGAGGAAGCAAACAGCACCACAAAGAGGGCAAACAAAAGGGTAATGAAGTCCCCGTAGGAGATGAGCCAGCGCTCATGGTTTACGTGCTCGGGCGTTTTTTTCTTCCGGCTCATGAAGCCCGCTCCAGTTCTTTTTCCTTTTCCACCTGCTTCGTATGACTCTCGGCCAAGTAGCCGCGGAGCTTGGTTTCAACCATGCGAGGATTGAGCCCCTCTAAGATAGAAATAACGCCTTCCAGAATCATCTCGCGCGTCAGCTCCTCCTGGCGGTTCCGGTGCTTAAGTTTCCCGGCGGAAGGAAGAAAAAAGAGATTGGCGCAAACCAGGCCATAGATCGTGGCAACGAAAGCTACCGCGATGCCACGGCCCACCTCCGAGACGTCGCTCAAATGCTGCATGACTTGGATAAGCCCCAGGACCGCTCCCACAATGCCCATCGTTGGGGCATAGCCGCCGGCCGCCTCGAAAACCTGGGGCGCCTTTTCCTCCTGCTCGGCTTGATTGTCCATGTCGAGCTCCATGATCTTTCTCAGCTCTTCCGGCTCGGTACCGTCAATCGCTAACATAAGCGATTTCTTAAGGAACGGATTCTGAATATTTCCTAATTCATTGTCCAGCGAGACGATTCCCTGCTTGCGGGCCTTCTGCGCGTACTCAAGCATCTCCTTAATCAAGGCTTCCAAGTCCGTGCTACCTTCGAAAATGACTTGGCTCAACCGCTTAAAACTATTCATTACGACCGGCAGCGGGTAAGAGATTAAGACCCCTCCAATCGTACCTCCCAGGACGATCATCGCCGCGGTCGGTTGAAGGATCTGCGCAATCTTCCCACCCTCCATCATCATCCCGCCCAGGATGCCCGCTATGGCCAGGACAACTCCACCCAAGGTTGCTTTGTCCAAGGTCTACGCCTCACTCGGTTTCATTCGATTTGTTGCTTTTAAAATGCAGAACCACAGGGGGGGGGATTGTCGCCAAAGACGTGGGCAGCAGGCGCCGGCGAAATGTGATAATTTGGTCAAGAATTTCTTCCGTGCCTTCGAGCACCACCACTTTTTCCCCTGTTACCAGCGTAATCACCGTATCCGGCGCGTTCTCGATGAATTCGATCAGGTCGGAATTCACCACCAACGGCTTTTTATTCAGTCGCGTAAGTTGAATCATGCGTTCGGACTCCCTTGCTTCATGATCAGGCATACACACCAGCCCCCAGCAGGACGAGTTCCTTCCACAGAGCCATATCGGCAAATTTCCTATTTACTTTCAGTCCGGGGTCCATGCCATGTGATAGGTGTGGCATACAAAGTGCATGTGGTCTGACGGGGCGCTGGGCTTATTCCAATCGTAATCGTAAGTGTAGCCACGGCACGGTTTGTGTGCCCTGGGCGTTTATTGAGTGGTCATGTCGCTTTGGCGACACCCCCGAAACCATGAAAAGGCTCTCACCCACCGCGACGGGAAGCACTGCGTCCCCGCGGTCCCCCCTCTCCCGCCGGGAGAGAGTTGGCCTCTTTACTTTTTTCCGGCCCTCTCCCTTGGGAGAGGGTGGCGAGCGGAGCGAGTCGGGTGAGGGGTCATGTATGCTATTCAGCCTCTTGCATGGCGCGCACATTGAAGGCAGAAACTCCAGGGAATTCCGCGACGAGCCCGAGTTCCTCTTCAATCCTGAGCAACTGGTTGTACTTGGCGATTCGATCCGTCCGGCTGGCCGAGCCTGTCTTGATCTGGCCGGTGCGCAGGCCGACCACAAAGTCGGCGATAAACGTGTCCTCGGTTTCGCCCGACCGGTGGGATACCACCGCGGTGTATCCGTGCCGGTGAGCGAGCTCGATGGCGGCCATGGTTTCTGAAACGGTGCCAATCTGATTGAGCTTAATGAGAATTGAGTTGGCAGCGCCCTGCTCAATGCCGTGTTCAAGCCGCTCGGTGTTGGTGACGAAGAGATCATCACCGACCAGTTGAACCTTATCTCCGAGTTCCGTGGTGAGATCCTTCCAGCCTTCCCAGTCGTCCTGCGCCAGCCCGTCTTCGATGGAAACGATGGGATATTGGCGAACCCAGTCCGCGTACAGCTTAATCATATCGTCCGAGGATTTCTTGGTTTGGTCGGATTTGAAAAACACATATTTTCCGCCCTGGTACATCTCGCTCGACGCCGGATCGAGCGCGATGGCAATGTCGTGCCCGGCAGAGTAGCCGGCGCCGTCGATGGCCTCAAGGATCAGCTCAATGGCTTCCTTATTGGATTTAAGGCTGGGCGCAAAACCGCCTTCGTCGCCAACCGAGGTCTGGTAGCCCTGCTCTTTCAGCACCTTCTTGAGCGTGTGAAAAGTTTCGACGCCCATGCGCAGCGCGTGCGAAAAACTTTCCGCGCCTACGGGCATGATCATGAATTCCTGAAAGTCCACGGTGTTGTCAGCGTGAGCGCCGCCGTTCAGAATGTTCATCATGGGCACGGGCATCCGGCGCGCCTGCAAGCCTCCGAGGTAGCGGTAGAGCGGCATCCGGGCCGAGTTCGCCGCGGCGCGGCATACGGCCATCGAGACTGACAGGATGGCGTTCGCGCCCAGCTTGACATTGTTGGGGGTGC
>JBOGJX010000274.1:0-9162 GCA_050745285.1 Terriglobia bacterium | reverse complement strand
CGCAGCAAGCAGCGCCCCTACGAAGCAGCAAGCGGCGAAGCTGCAGGTCGCTCCCTGGGGGGCGCAATACCCTCATGCTTTATAGCGGACCCCGTAGATTTTGCGGTGGGCGCCATCCATCTCCCGGCATGACACGATATGCGCGGGCACCTCAATATTCTCTCCGTGCTTATGGTAAGGGCAGGCCACCATGATTCCCTCGCCCAGTTGATAGACCTTCTCGCTGGCAAAACCGATGCCACCCTTCGAGACGTTCTCGCTCTTGGTGACCTCAATTCCGCCAAAGTAATCACGGATCAGGATGGGCATCTGCAAGACGGCGCGCCGGTGCTTACGGCGCTCGCGTGGGGAGGTGGGCGCGCCTGCCGGTGCGGCGGGTGACAACGCCTCTCCAGCCGCGCGGATCTCACTTTCAGCGTATCCCCAGGTTGTCATCGAGTGGCAAGCCACGCAATGGCGGGCAAAGATGCCCGCTGTCTCGAGCACTTCAATCTCGATCATGCCGAGCCGGACCATCTCCATTCCCTGGCACTTGCGGCAGGCAAGCAGCGCCTTGGGGCTTTCATCCTCGCCGCCCGGCGCGGGCGGGAAACGAATGCCCCACAGGCTGGCGCCCTGCGCCACACTCTCTCCGGTGGGTTCGGTTTGTCCGGGGTCGTCCAGTGAAATTGGCCCGGTGAAACCGAACTCGCCGCCTTTTTCGGTAAGCGGCACAAGCGGGCCGGCCACGCGAAACACAGCCTCTTTGCGGCTGAGCGTGTTCAACACCCTCACCTGTTGGCCGCTGCGCAGAAGGCGTGAGATGCGGATGCGAGCGCCATGGCGGTTAACGTTGATCGTGTGCGCTTCGCATTCGAAGGCAATTCCATTCTCGTCTTCCCCTCGCACAATCAGCGGGAAGGTCATCGTCAAGCGGTCCGAACGGCGTCTTTCGATCGACATAGGATTCCGGTCGCGGAACGGAACACGCAGTAGAATGAGGCTCCGGAGGCAACCGCGATTTTGTCAGAGAGTTGGCATCCACCTGCACAGCAAGCGAATGGAATCTATCATTATACAGCGTCTGAATCCTGGCAGGCCTGACTCAGTGCCGTCGAAGCCATGCTTGGGCCCGGCGGAGTTGCGGCAAATCGCGGTCCGCATGGGCCCACTGGGCCAGGAATGCGTGGTAGGCGGAAGCGGCCTGCGAAAGACTGCCTTCAAGGTCATAGGACCGCGCGATGCCATAAAGCGCAAACCCGCTGGCGGGCCGCAGGCGGAGCTCGGCCCGGTAGGCCGCGCGGGCGGGTTTCCATTCGTGGGCCTTCAGATACGCTTCGCCCAGGCTCTCTTCCACCGGCCTCGCATAATAGGGCGGTTCGCTGTAGCCTAGCTCCTTTTCCTGCTGAACCGCGCTTTTGAGTAGCGCGATGGCCTCCTGGTTGTTCCCGCTCGCGCCTTGCACATTACCGGCTAACTCCATCGCCGCCGTTTTCAGGAGGGCGAGCGCCCGCTTGGATCCATCCTGGCCTTGCCGGGGATCGGCGGTCACTTCCTTCTGCATTCGAGCCGTCAAGGTTTTGAGACCTGCCGCGTCCCGCGTTGCCTCTCCGATTTGGGCCACGCCTTGCTCAGCATGGAGCGCGGCCATGGCGCGCGCGAAAAGGCGCCAGCCCTGCGCGAATTCCTTCGCCGCACTAGAGGCCGATTGGCCAAGGCCGGCGCCGAAATCCACCGGATCTCGAGCGGCGGCCTGCCAATTGCCGAAACGAAGGTCGAGCCGCAGCCTTGTGTCGCCGGTAGAGATGGCGTAAACGGCCGTCTTCTCGCCGTAAATGGGCGAGGCGCGCAGGCCGCGAAGCTTGCTTGCCCACCTCATGGCTTCGGCGTAGCGCCCTTCTTCGGCGCAGGCGGCAACAAGGTAGCTCAGATTGTGAGCGTAGTTCACGTCTTGCCATGGCCGGATGCGCTCACTTGCCATGTAGTCGTCGTCCACGCGCATCGAGGCCAAGAACGCCTGCCGGGCCGCTTCCCACTCTCCCAAGCGGTAATAGATGTGGCCCGCCATATGAACCATGTGGGCGGAGTTCGGCGCAAGCTGCGGAACCAGTTCGGCGCTCTTCAGCGCCTCTTGCGGCTGCGGGCCATCTTCGACAGCGTGAATCCAGTAGTGGTTGGCGGCGGCATCCCGCGGATGGGAGGCGAGGATATTGCGCAGCAGCATTTGCGAGTACATCTCGCCCTCGCGCGGCGAGCCGTCCGGGTTGTGGCCGGACATTTCAGTCAATGCCAGGAATGCTTGGGCGTTGACATCATCCGGAAAGCGCTCGATGAGCGTTTCCATCTCGTGGATACTTTCCTTGCGCCCTCGATCGCCGGGAATCTCGATTTCGTCCGCGGCGGCTCGAATATAATATTCCTCGTGATCCGTGGCCGCGCCCATCCGCGACTTCGCATTCTCGATGGCGGCTCTGGCATCGCTGCCCATGGCGGGAAAACTGGTCAGAGCTTCCGCCATCCCCCAATAGGGCATGGCGGCGGAGGGATCGAGTTGCGATGCCTGCCGGAAGGCTCGATAGGCTTCAAACCACCAGAAGCAGTGGAGAAGCCGCAATCCCTGAGTGAAGTAAGCCTGGGCCCCGGACGAGCGCGTGGTAATTTTAAGGGTATCATTGCCAATGCCCGTCATCAGCGGCGGCGGAGGGAATCCGGCCCAGTAGTCCGCGCTAGCGGCGGGGACCTTTCGCAAGGTAATGCCGCTTTGACTCTGCGCTGGGAGCAGCGCCGCAATGGCGGCCAAGACAGCCGGGAGAATAACGTGCCTCATGGCGCCAATATATCACGCTGCCGCAATCGAGGTAGCCACGGCACGGTTTGTGTGCCGTGGGTAGTTGCGCATCCAAAGACCTGCCCATCTTGGATTTTAGAGGAATCGCCAATAATCCAAAATCGAAAGGCCCACGGCACAAACTTCGTGCCGTGGCTACCCATGCGTGCGGCGACGAACACTTTGTTGACTATTTACCCGCAATGAGCCTTCTCTATATTTTTGCCGCTACGAAGACGGAAGCGCGAGCTTTACGGCGTATGCCGCCCGTAAGGTGGGTTCGCTCAGCCGAAGGCGAGCGAAAAACCGGCATAATTGGCCCGAACCGCGTCGAGGCGTTCATCACCGGGATGGGTCCTGCCGCCGCGCGCGCGGCTGCTCAGGCAGTGATCCGCGCGGTCCATACGAGCGAACTTCCCAGGCCCGATGCCGTTTGTGTTATAGGAGCCTGTGGCAGCCTTTCCGCCGGTTTGCCGGAGAACACCATCGTGATTTACAACTCGTGCTTGCAGGAAGAAGGAACGCCGCCGCCGGGAGAAAATCGATCAGGAATAAATAGCTCGCCGACGCTCGTCAGTCGCCTGGCAGCCGCGCTCATGGCAAACGGGATTCCGTGCAAGGCGGTCACCGGGATCACGTCTCCCAAGGTCGCGGCGCGGCGTCATGACAAATTACGCTTGGCCGGGTGGGGTGCGCACGTGGTGGACATGGAGAGCTACCAGGTTCTTGCCCTCGCGCATGAGGCAAGCATTCCGTGCGTGGCGCTGCGCGCGGTCTCGGATTCGCTCGACCGGACGCTGCCGGATTTTTCTCTGGCAATCAAAGCGTCCGGAGAACTGGATACGCGGCGCGCGGCGCGCATTGCATTGTATGCGCCCATTTCCACCGCACGGTTGATCGTGGCCCAGCGCCGCGCCCTTCAGAGGCTTTCCCAGGCCATGGAAGTGGTCTTGGCTTCAGCCTGCTGGAGCAAAGGCGCCTGATGGTGCAGATATACCAAACAAGGCAAGTCTGCGCGACCCTGCTTTAGGAAGGGACCGTCATTCCCGCGAACGCGGGAATCCAAAACGATGGCGACGCCTGGGCGTGGATTCCCGCTTACGCGGAAATGACGGCGCGCAATAGCGTGGCGGCGGGCCGGAATCCTCAATGCCGGTTCCAGGCCTCGATTTTGTCCCACGATTGAGGGTTGGTCCACAGCTCACGCAATTTATTCCAGTAGCGCATACGCGCCACATCCGCCTCAACGCCGCTCGGGAAGCCAGACCCATTGACCTCAAACGAGACGGGTGGCTGCTCGGGAAGTTGTGTGCCGTCTGGGTAATCGCGTACCAGGTGCAGCGCGGCCCAATCCCAATAAGCTTCGCCCAGCTTGACGGCTTCGTCCTGATGTTGTGCGGTCCACTCCGGATAAGCATTCACGAAATCGGCAGGCGGCTCGGCCTTGAGCCTCATCACCGGGCGGTTCATAAGGTAAATAAACAAGACCGTGGGAATGAGGGCTACGAGAATCAACACCCACTTGCTGCCGTATGAGGTCTGGGGCGCGAGTCCGGGCGTCACCCTGGCGCTCGCTTGCTGTAGCCGTTCCAGGCTGGCACGGGACGCCTCATCAATCTGCTGCTGGATTGATTTCCTGCGCTTGCGAAGCATCTCGGCAATCTCCTCTTCAAAATCCTTCCGGTGCGCAACACCCTCGTCTTTGACCAATTGCCGGAGCTGGCCCCGTGTTTGCTCCATCGCGGCCTCGCGCAGCGACCGCAGCGAATCCTCTGCGCCTTCGATCACCTGGCGGCGAGTCTCTTCGGCAATGCCGGCGGCGGAGGCTCGAACCGTCTCCTGAGCGCCCGCGGCGGCTTCGGCCGCCTTTTTCTGGAGACTAGCCGCTACCCCGTCCACCAGGCCTGCAGCGACTCGTGGGAAGTCCTCCGTGGCCCTTTCGAGCGCCTTCTGCTCGAGTACATGCACGTGGGTTTGCAGTTGTCCGCGGAACGCTTCAAGGTGGCCGTCGAGCTGGCGCTGAATGCCTTCGACGCCGTGAACCGAAAGCTGCAGGAGTTGTTTCTGGTGGTCCGCCACGCTGAGCTCAGCGCGTGTCTGAAGCTTCTGCTGCTCGGCCTCGATCCGGGCGATCGCCATTGCAGCGCTTCGTTCAAAGGCCGTCTGAGCCTGTTCTTCAACCCGCTGGGCTGCGTGGCTCACGGCCTTGTCTGCCGCAGCCCTGGCGCTCTGGTTTAACACCTCCGACGACGCCTTCCCAAGGCCCGCCAGTTGGCGCCCAGTCTCTTCAAGAACCTTGGTCCCTGAATCTCGCAAATCGGCAAGCAGCCGTTCGCGCGCCTCATCGGTTTGTTTTTGCAGGCGCTCCGCCGAGTGTTGCAGAAGTTCAGTGGATGTCTTTGAGAGGTCCTCCTCGATGCGCGCAGCCGCCTTGCGCTTGAATTGACTCAGCGTGCTTTCCAGTTGTCCCTGGAAGTCCTCCACGCCGGCCTGTACTTTGCGGTCGAGTTCCTGGGCGGTCGCGGAAAGCTCGGCGAGCCGTTTCTGGTGATCCGGGATAAGGGAAGACTCCATTTCCGCGCACGCAACGTCTAATCGGGCTGCGGCCTCATTCGCGGCGGTTTGAATGGAATTGAGTAAAGCGCCGGCATTTCGCCCGGAAGCAGCGAGATCGACGAGCCGCTTTTGATGGTCCAGGAGCAGGGAAGACTCCAGTTCCTCGCGCGTCGCCTCCAATCGGGCTGCAGCGTCGTCCGTCACAGTCAGAACGGAGCGCACTGCGTCATCGGTATTGCGGGAAGCGGCCTGCGCCTGCTCGTCGATGGAGCGGGCCATATCTGCCAGGCTTGCTTCTGCCGCCGTCTTGAGTTCGGCTTGAAAGGACCTCGCGGCCTCCTCGCCCAGGGTAGCGAGTTGCCTGCGGCTCTCTTCGGCAAATTCTGTTTGAGCGGCCTTAAGCTCCTCGCGCAGCTTTCCGGAGGCCGAGGCGGCGAGCTCTTCAAACCCGGCGGCGGAGCGCTCGATCAGTTTCCCGGTTATCTTCGGGAGGTCCTGGACAACCTGTTTGGCGGCCTTCAGTTTAAAGGCGTGCAGGGTCTGCTGGAGCTTTTCCTGGAACTCGATGACGAGCGCCGCAGTCTCGTCCTTCAGGTGTAAAAGGTCCGCGGAAGCAGGCCCGGCGGACTGGGATTCCGGAGCGCCGTTTCGCGGGCTGGCCGCGTTTTGCTTGTGTAAAGCCATGATTGCCTCTTCAGATAAATGCCACCGGTAAATGACCACCTAGCAGCGCCGGCTCGCGCACGTCAAGTGAGCCACCCTGTGGTTCTCTACTTCTGTATCGGCAAATCGCTCGGGAGTATTGAGCGGACATGCATGGGCATTCCGGCAATAGCCATGGTGACGGGCCATCTTCTAATCTCTCAAGCGGGGCGCGGCGGACACGATAGTGGTAAAATCCGGATGACAGGCTTTATTCATGCCGTTTACTGCTGATTCAAAACCGGACGGGGAATTCCACGGCTTCTTACTGGAGCAGGCCACGTGGGCGCTGCGCTTTACGGGAACGCTGGCGATTGCCGCCGCGATAACTTTTGTCTGCTTCAGGGCCATCCCGATGGGCGCCGCGGCGGCTGGATTTTTTTTCCTGGTAGCCATCGTGGCGATCTCAGCGGGCTGGGGCCTCCCAGAGGCTTTGGTGGCTTCGGCCGCCGCAATGTTCTGCTTTGACTATTTCTTTTTGCCCCCCATCAAGACCCTCGGTATACGTTCCTCGAGCCATCGCGAGGCGTTCGTGGCATTTGCGGCCGCGGCGGTGGCGGCCAGCCTGCTGGCGGCGCGAGGCGCCCGGCATCGCGGGGAACATGCGGGCCCGCAGCATGAAATGGAGCGGCTTTACGCGCTTAGCCGGGCCATCCTTTTGATGGACGCGGCGCACCCCGTGGCGAAGCAGATTGCTTTCAAAATAGCGCAGATTTTTGAGCTTCCGGCGCTCGCGCTTTACGACCGCGAGAGCGGCGAAATCCTTCGCGCCGGCCCCGAGGATATGCCCGGCATCGAGGACAGGTTGCGCGAGGTGGCGGTGCGCGGCACGCTCTTCGAGGATGCGAGGGCGCGGATCACGGTCACGGCAATCCGCCTGGGTGGCGGTCCGATCGGCAGTATTGCGTGGCGCGGTCCGGAGTTCTCAGACGGAGCGCTGCACGCTTTGTCAAACCTTGTGGCCATCGGACTTGAGCGCGTGCGGGGGCAAGAGGCGGCCAACGAGGCCGAGGCTGCCCGCCAGAGCCAGGAGCTTAAATCAACGCTGCTTGACGCCATCGCGCACGAGTTCAAGACCCCGCTGACCTCCATCAAAGCGGCTACCAGCGCGCTACTTGCGACTCCCATGCCACCCTCGCTCGAGCGTCAGGAGCTCGTCACGATCATTGACGAGGAAGCGGACCGCTTGGCGCGCCTGGTGACCGGCGCCATTCAGATGGCGCGGGTCGAGGGCGGCAAGATGCAGTTGACGCACGGTTCCTATCCCGTCGACGCACTGATCCGCGCGGCTCTCGAGGCAATGCAGCCCCGGCTCGAGGGCAGGACCGTGCAAGTGAACATCGCCGCCGGATTGCCTGCGGTCATGGCCGACGGCGATCTGATTGTGCTCGCCCTGCGGCAATTAGTGGACAACGCGGTCAAATACTCGCCCGCGCGATCGCCGCTCGCGCTCCACGCCAAGGCCACGGAAAGAAGGGTGATCATTTCCGTGGCGGATCAGGGGCAAGGCATTGCGGAGGCGCAGCAGCAGCGCATTTTTGATAAGTTCTATCGCGTGCCGGTGGCGGACGGAACGGGGGGCGGGACGGGCATTGGGCTCGCCATCGCGCGGGAAATCCTAAGCGCGCATGCGGGCGATGTCTGGGTTGAGAGTAAGCTGGGCGAGGGCTCCGAATTTTTTATTTCCATTCCCGTCTCTAGCCAGGAGAAACCCGCTTGAGCTCTGGGCGCATCCTGGTAGTGGATGACGAGCCGCAGATCCGGCGCGTGATGCGCGCCACGCTCACGGCCGATGGATATGAGGTGAGTGACGCGCGCAGTGGAGAGGAAGCGCTGGAATCGCTTTACACCAGCACATTCGATCTGGTCCTGCTGGATACCAATATGCCTGGCCTCGATGGCCTTGAGACCTGCCGCGCGATCCGCAAAGACCGGCCTGACGCAGACCTGGCTATCATTATGCTCACCGTCCGGGGCTCCGAGAAGGACAAGGTAAAGGCGCTTGACGCCGGCGCCGACGATTACGTCACCAAGCCCTTCAGCATGCCCGAGCTTCTGGCCAGAATCCGGGCCGCTCTGCGGCGTGTTCCGGTGGGACCGGAGAGCGGCCCCCAAAGGATAGCGCTGGATGGCGTCCAAATTGATTTTCAGTCGCGGCAGACCATCGTAGGCGACCGCGCCGCCCGCTTGACGCCCAAGGAATTTGACCTCCTCCGTTTCATGGCGAGTCGCCCGAACCGGGTCATTTCTCATCGCGAATTGCTTCAGGCCGTCTGGGGACCGGACTATGGCAATCAAGTGGAGTACCTCCGCGTTTTCATCAATCAGCTTCGCCGCAAACTTGAGCCTCACCCCTCGAGACCGCAATACCTGCTTACGGAACCATGGGTCGGCTACCGATTCCACATGCCAGAATAACAGTGACAAGTGACGAGTGGGCAGCAAAAGGTAATGCTCGTAATCGCACGGTAGCCACGGCACGGAGTTTGTGCCGTGGGCCTTTCGATTTTGGATTGACGATTTCGGATTATTGGCAAGTCTTCCAAAATCTAAAATCAGAAATGGGCAGGCCTTCGAATGCGTAAATACCCACGGCACAAACTCCGTGCCGTGGCTACCTCTCGTCATTGTATTTAAGGGAATCCTTACGCCTTCCTTATGACTTCCTTATGAGTTCGGGGTTAGCTTGAGTGGTAGCCACGGTTGGCGCCTTTCCGAGCGTGGGCTTTTCAGTGGGACTTCCAGAACATGTGATTGCGACTCTTGAACCCTGTGCTGTGAGGGATGATGTTCGACGCGCTTTATATCGGGATTGCTATCGTATTTTTCGCCATCTGCTGGGCTTTTGCCAAGGCCTGCGAGCGGATGTAGGAGGGAATCTTTGTTTGTCATCGCGGGTGTTGCGGCTTTCATCTTGTTCTTGTATCTGCTTTACGCCCTGCTGCACCCGGAGCGGTTCTGAACGCCATTTGGAATGCGGCGTGTCGGCGTTGCCTGCGCGGGGGCAGGGCTTGCCGCCGGGCCTATTCAAATACGTCCCGGATTTTCGGGCTTGACGAGGGGGGTTCGTAGGGGCGCTGCTTGCCGCGCCCAAATCC
>JBOGJX010000273.1:0-3579 GCA_050745285.1 Terriglobia bacterium | reverse complement strand
AAGCTGTGGACTTCGGGCCGTACAAACTCCTTTTCTACGGGATGCAACGTGCCATCCCCGCAGCGAAGAATCACCAATTTCCCGCTTTCAACGTCTGCCCGTTTGCATCGGCGCATTAAAGGCAGCGTCTGCCACTCCATCTCACTTTCATGCTCTCTCAGCAGCTTGGCGGAAACGTCGCGCGGCATGAAGAACGCATCGCAACCGCTCGTAATCCCGCGCTTGATAGTCGCTACTTCCCCGAGCCGCGTAAATCGATGCCCAAACTCACGCATGATTTCGAAATAAAAGTTGGGCGCACGCAGGTAGCGGCCCCACTTGCCGCCGCCGTAGTCACCCTTTTGCGGCTCAAATCGCCCGGAATCAGCCTCAACGTCTTCTTCCTGTTCTTCTCCATCGTCTATTTCGATTTGGATTGCTCCCGGAGCTTTGTGTTTAGCGAACATTTCCGCAATGGAGAGGCCTTCTTGCCAGAGATCTCCCTGCCGCTTGATCATGATGCGAAGGTCATCCGTCGAGCAGTCGTCTCGGGTTTCCAAAATAAGGTCCCTGAATTCCTCGGCGGCTTCCTGCCGTTGGGCCTCGTCTTCCCGGTCACCGAGAATCTCCGCGAGCGGGCGCTTGATTCTTACAAACCGCACCAGGTTCTCATCGCGGAGGTTTGCATCACTTGTGCGCTGCAGGATGGTTACCGCCGTCTTCACGCGCGCGTCTTCAAACCACGGCTCGTCTACGCTCTCAATAATGGCCACGACTCGGAAGTTCAGCAGCGCCCAACGCTGCAAGGCAAAACCATAACGCACGTCGAGCCAGCTTGAAGACGTCAAAAAACCAAACCAACCGCCTTCGGCAAGGAAGCGCGCGGCGCTGGGCCAAAAGTATACGTGCAGGTCACTCTGCCTGGAAAGCTCGATTCCAGGCCACGCCCGCTCAACGGTCTCGTAAATATATTCCTTGGTTTGATCCTTAATCGCGCCCTTCTCCGACGTCTTCGGAACCTCTTCATGCCGGACATAGGGCGGATTGCCAACGATCGCGTCCAAAATAGGAAGAGCAATTTGCTCCTTCTCTCGATGACCTGATTTATCGCGCGTGGCTTTGGGTAATTCACAGAAAGGCTTATCCGGCGCGACCGTGAAGAAGTTCTTGCGCGCGATGCGGGGATAGTTCTCTTCATTGGAAATATTTCTTGCGGCAAGATTCAGTGTGGCAAGATGGGCGGGAAAAGGGTTGATGTCGCATCCGTATAATCCTTCCAGCAATTCCTGATTCCGCAGCCGCTTATCGAGTTGCCACTTACGGTAGTAGGCCCGGACCAGGAAGGTTCCGCTGCCGCTCGCCGGATCGAGGATTGCGGCGTCGGCCTTCCTGATGCAAAAGGCGTTAATGACATCAACGATGTTTTCGTCGGTATAGTGCTGGCCAAACTTGTGGCGTTCCTCAGGACCAATGAGCTTTTGAAAGATGTGGCCAAGAACGTCTGTGGGGATTTCCTTAAAATTGAAGCGGTAGACCGCGTGGATGAATTTGTCCCAGGCATCAAGCGAGTTTGCGCCGGAAAGCGCCGTGAGCGCAGCCCATTCTTCTGGAGAATCGGGGAAGAAGACGGGCTCGTAATCTCCGGTTACATGGACAGCTTCCTCAAAGCTCTTCCTCAAATACGCAAGCGCAGTGGGCGGAGTCTTCGCACTGCGTGGAAATTTCAATTCAGGTAGTTCACTATTGCGCAAACGGACAGCCTGATAAAACAAAATGCGGTTGCTGAGGACATAAGCCATGCTGCGCGCTGCGCGGTCTACGGCGTCACGCCAGGATTGGGGATCATTCCGGTCAAAATTCCACTGCTGCTCAATTGCCCATGAACGGAGACGATTGTCGAACGTTTTGTTGCGCTCTGACTCCACGGCCAGATAATCTCGCAACTCACGAACCGGCCCCATCGGGCCTGCAAGATGGCTCTCCAAAACCGCGACCCAGAAATCAGCCGGCAACGGCCTGACATCGGACTTTTTGTTGAGCCAGATGTCACCGAAGGCGGTAAAGAACTGGGGGAGAAAAACATCACGGAGCTTTGCGGAGACTTCAGAGCGGGCAACGTCAGACGGCTGGTTCAATTCCATGCCCAGCTTCCACTCCCCAATGCAGCGCTCGTACATGGACTCTGTGTTCCACCGGGACCGGTCAAAAAGGGCCAAGTGTTCAACATTCCATGTGAAGAAATACTTGCAATTTTCGGCAGTCGCCTTGTTGAAAGCATCTTGGACAAGAGCCATATCGAATGGCGACCGGCCTTGGGCGGAGCCGGGGAGCTTCACTTCGCCACAAAGCGCAAGCCTCCCGCGACCTTCTGGCTTGCGTTCATAAACGCGGAAATCCTGGCGCTTTTGGCTTCCCCGGCCAAAGCTCTCGATGTCCGATGAGCCAAAAGGAAGCTCCGGCGTCGCCTCGAAGAGCCTGTCGGCCCATTTGGAGATATCTGAGCAGAATTGAACTTCATGTTTGCGGTAGGTGGGCGTGGGCATGAGAAGTGTTGTAATTCAGTAATGCTCTTGAATACCATCAAGGCGAGCCAAATGCAATGAACGATTGCCAGGGCTCGGGAATTGCTATTCCATGGGAAACCGCATAAACTCTATTGCAATGAATATCGAACGGCTGAAGAGGATCACGGTTGAAGAGGGCAAGTGTGGCGGAAGGCCGTGTATCCGCGGCCTTCGCATGCGTGTTTCCGACATCCTTGATTTGCTAGCGGCGGGAGCTTCTTACGAAGAAATCCTGGCCGACTATCCATTCCTCGAAAAAGAGGATATCCTTGCCGCGATTGAATATGCCGCGCACCAAGCCGATCACGTCGTCCTGCAGACCTCGTGAAATTTCTCATTGACAATCAACTTCCCGTGGCACTTTCCCGCTTCCTCGCCTCGCTGGGCTGTGATTGTGTGCACGTCATTGAAGCTGATCTCGCGGAGGCTTCCGACATTAACATCTGGCGGTATGCGTGTGAGAGAGATCGAATCGTCATCAGCAAGGACGAGGATTTCCTTCACTTGGCCAGCAAGTCGCTCGGAACAGCGGGGCTGATATGGGTGCGTTTGGGAAACTGCCGGACTTCAAACTTGCTCGCGGAATTCAGACGGCTCTGGCCTCGCATCCAGGCTTCCCTCGAAGCGGGTGATCGCGTAATTGAGATTCGCTGATATGGGCCAGCCGATTGCGCCAGAAGTGGGGCCTCACCCGAAGGCGTGGCGGCGGGTGATCCACTACTGGCTACGACGGCGAGGTGGTGAAGAATTCGGCTCGGGTTGAGGGGCGCGGACCGCGTGGAGTTCCCTTGCTGACCGATTCCCACCTGGCCCTTCGCAAAATGCCTTGTCAGCGATCCCGCCAATCGCCCTGAGCCAGCCCCGTGGCGGCGCAAGCGACCGGTGAAGGCCGTCCTCCAAAGCTAAGGCTCCTCTCGAAGCCCAACTCCGGCGCTCTGGTACCTGAATCCGGCGCATTCCGAGAGGTGGTATAGCGTCGTGGTGGCGGATTGACTGGGCGTTTTGTAATTCTCTGCGTTTCAGGATAACGTAACTT
>JBOGJX010000272.1:0-9129 GCA_050745285.1 Terriglobia bacterium | reverse complement strand
GAGCACGTTACGGCACGGTTGAAACCGTGCCCTTGCGCCCTGCAGGCCGAACTTTTCAGCATTTGTTGGGCGGCAAACCGTCCCACTCGATAGAACTTGAAGGAGAGAAAAATGTTTCGAGCCCTCTACACCGCCGCAAGCGGCATGAACGCGCAGCAGTTGAACCTGGAGAACATCGCCAACAATCTTGCCAACGCCAACACGGCCGGGTTTCGCGGCCGCCGGTTGCAGTTTGAGGACTTGATGTACCAGAACGTGGTGGTGCCCGGCTCCGCCATGACGCAGCAGACCACAATCCCTGCGGGAATGCAGATCGGCTTGGGCACGCGGCCGGCCAGTTCGGAAATCAATATGACACCCGGCGACCTCACGAATACCGGCAATCAGCTCGACGTAGCCATCGAGGGACAAGGCTTCTTCCAGGTTCTAACGCCCACCGGAACGCTCGCATACACGCGCGACGGATCATTCCACCTGAACCAGCAGCGGCAGCTCGTAACCTCCGACGGTAATCCCCTCCAGCCGGCCATCACCGTCCCCGCCAACGCGACGAGCGTTAGCATTGGGCAGGATGGCACGGTAAGCGTCCAGGAGCCGAATCAGACCCAGGCTGCGCAGGTGGGTTCAATCCAACTGGCGTTGTTTCCGAATCCCGGCGGTCTCATTGGAATGGGCAACAATCTCTATGTCCCGACCACGGCGTCGGGCGACCCGCTGGTCGGAGCGCCCGGCAGCGCGGAAGGTTTGGGAACCTTGCAGCAAGGAATGCTTGAGCAATCGAATGTAAGCGTGGTTCAGGAGTTCGTGAATATGATCCTGACGCAACGCTCCTACGAAGCGAACTCCAAGGTGCTACAGGCTGGAAGCCAGATGCTTCAGCAGTTGAATAATATCGCGTAATTGGGTGGGGTAACCACGGCGCGGGGTTTGTGCCGTGGGCGCTTCTCATATTAGATTCTCCATTTTGGAATAGCGCTCCGGATGGCATCCTACCGGCGACCGCTTTCTGCCGTTATATTCAAAGACTCACGGCACGCAAATTATGCCGCGGCTACTCATCTTTTTAGCAGTCTGCTCCGCCTGGCATTAACTATGCGGCTTAAGCTCACAGCACCGGCGCTTGCGTTCGTTGTGGCGATCCTCTATGTGGCGCCGGGGAGAACTCTCAGAGCCGGGGCGGCGCGAGGCGCCGGAGCGGTCTTGCTACCTGGCCACATTCTTCTTCATTCTGGGACGCTCACCCTGGCGGATCTACTGCCGGCCTCCGCGCCATCTCGACTGCGCGTGGAGGCTGGCAAAGTCCTCCTGGGAAGCGCTCCGCAGCCAACGATGACGCGGACTATTTACCGCCAGCAGCTTCAATACTTGCTGAAAGATCATGCGTCTCTTCTCGCAGAACTAAGCCTACCACCACAAATCTCCGTCCAGCGCTTCCATCGCGCGATCACCAAGAGCGAGGTCATCCGCGCGATCAACCGGGCCTTGGGAAGCCAAGGCCTGACGCACCCGCCGGACCTTAGCAATATCGAGTTTAGCGCTCCCGTTTATGCCACCGGAGCTGATCCTGGGATTGAAGTGATACGAATCTCCTCCGACCCTTTGCGCCACGTCACAAATTTCCGTCTTTGGACGTCCAAAGAGCCAGGCAATCTGCCCTTCACCGTCGCGGTACCCCGCGAAATCAAGTTGCCCACGCTTGTAGCGCGGCACATGCTGGCCTCGGGCGATATTGCCTCGGCGACCGATTTTAGCGTGGAGATGCGCCCGCAAAATCGCAAAACCTCCAGCACAACCACAACGGCGAATGACCTTTCGGGCCTCGCAACGCGCGGCCTTGTCCGCGCCGGAGAGCCGGTTGATCGCGACCAGTTCGCGAGACCGGTGCTGGTTGAGCCGGGGGCGCTTGCCACGCTGATCGTCGAGGGCAATGGGTTCAATATTAAGACGATCGTCACACCCTTGCAGCAGGGCGTGCTTGGCCAGGAAATCCGCGTGCGGAATACGGAATCAAAACAGGTCGTTGAAGCACAGGTCACCGGGCGGGACCGGCTTACGAAATCACGGTAAGGAACGGCAAAGCGAGGATAACGTGAGTTTACCAAACGGCTCTTCAAGGTGGCTGATGGTTTCCTGGATGATCCTGACGCTTTTGGCGCCGGGAATCTCCTACGCGAGGAAGAAAAAGAAACCGGCCCCGGTCACCTTTCAGGAGAGCCTCAATGAATATATCCGGGAGGCGCAGCAAGGCGTCTCGAACCCGTTGCCGACGACAGGAAGTCTCTGGAATTCAAACGGCCCACTGGCGCAACTTCCGCGCGATGACAAGGCCTTCCGCTTGGGTGACATCCTGACCATCAACATCATTGAACAGACCACGGCGCAAAGCTCGGGGAATGTAAAGGCAGGCCGAACCTTCAACGCGAGCTCGGGCATCAGCGCGTTTTTCGGGCAAATCGGGCCGACCGCCGGCTTGCAGAACCTCTTCTCACCCAACTCCACCAAAACCCTGAACGGCCAGGCGCAGACGCAAAGCTCTTCCCTGCTGACGACGGCGCTTGCAGCCTCCGTGGTCGGAGTTTTGCCCAACAACTATCTGGTGGTCCAGGCCACGCGGACGGTCGAGGTCGATAACCAGCAGCAGCAGGTCATCCTGCGGGGTGTCGCGCGGCCCTCGGACATCGGCCCGGACAATTCGATTCCCTCCACGTCGCTGGCAGACCTGAGTGTCCAAGTGACCGGCAAGGGCGTTATTTCGGATAACACGCGCCCGCCCAATTTTGTGATCCGGGCAATCCTGAGAGTTGTCGGGTTCTGAGGAATTATGCGAACACCGCAATGGTTTTCCATTACCACGCTGGCCGTCTTAGCTGCCTTGATGGCTGCCTTGGCCGGCGCAGCATCGACGGCCCAAGCCGCGCAGGCGCAACCCGTGCCCGTGCCGGTCGAGCCGGCGTCCTATACGCAGCCCAGCAAGGTGAAGATTGGAGACATCACCAGCGTGGCCGGAGTCCGTGACAACTACATTATGGGATACGGCCTGGTGGTCGGCCTTGCGGGCACCGGAGATGGCCAGCAAGACCTCTTCCCCGTCCAGACGCTTATCGACATCCTGCAAAAAATGGGCGTGCAGGCGCCTGCCAGATCTGTGATCACGCGCAACGTAGCGGCGGTGTTTGTTACGGCCACGCTGCCGCCTTTCGCCGACCCTGGGACTCACATTGACGTCAATGTGGCCTCAACCGGCGACGCCCGCAGCCTGCAAGGCGGCGAACTGCTTCTGACACCCCTTTACGGACCCGACGGCCAAGTTTATGCCGTGGCCCAAGGTTCGGTCGTCCTGGGTGGATACACCGCGGGGGCTGCCGGGAATATTGTAACTATTAACCATCCCACGGCGGGGCGCGTACCGAACGGAGGCGTGATCGAGCGCGGCCTCTCAATAAATTTGAGCCAACTTAAGGACCTTTCGTTGCTCTTGCGTGACGCGGACTTTCTGACTGCTGAAAACGTGGCTGGCGCCATCAATCAAACCTTTGGAACGCCCATGGCGGTGGCGGTGGATAGCCGCCGCATCCAGATTCAGATTCCGCCCGGAGGCATCGGAGCGGTTCCCCGCTTGCTCGCCCGGCTCGAAGCGATCCCAGTCGCCGTCCACGAGAAGGCCAAGGTGGTTCTGGACGAGAGGACCGGAACCGTGGTGATGGGCGGCAACGTGAACCTGGGCGCCTGCTCAATATTCCATGGTAATTTAGCCATCCAGATTTCAACCCAGTATCAAGTCTCGCAGCCCACTCCGTTTTCGAATTCCGGAAACACGGTGGTAGTCCCTCAAACCACCGTTAAAACTCAGGAGTCGAACGCACGCCAAATTCAACTCCATCAGGGTGCGACCGTGCAGGATTTGGTAAATGGCTTGCAAGGAATCGGATCTACGGCCCGCGACATCATCGCCATCGTTCAGGCAATGAAAGCGGATGGCTGCCTGCAATCGGGCTTGGAGGTAATTTAATGACGCCTGCTTCCCTTCCGCCAACGGGTCTTCAGGATCTCTATGCCGTGCACAACTCGACGCCCCCGCCGCCCAACCCAAACACCAGCCCTCAGAGCCGGAAACTGTTTAAGGAATGCCAGAAGTTCGAGGCGCTCTTGATCACGAATCTGTGGAATGAAATGGAGCAAGGGGTGAGCATGGCCGGCCCCATGTCCGGCGGAGCCTCAGACCCCGGCGCTGACACGATGCAAGGCTTTGGTATTCAATCCGCGGCAACCGGTCTGGCGAATGCGGGCGGCTTGGGTATTGCCCGGATGCTCTATCAGGAGTTATCCCCAAGCCTCGCGCACCCCCACGCCGCGCAGGGAGCGGGGAAAAACGCGATTTAGGGATTAAAGTTCTCTTAAGCCTGGCCGATATGCAGGTTGATGAATCGGCCAGGAGGACTTTGATGAATATCAGTTTCCCGAATTCAACGTCATCGAGCTCGAAAGTTGACAGCCAGCAAACGGTTCAACCTGCGAGCAAGAATTCCGCTCAAGCTGCCGGAGGCGCCGGGGCCCTGCAAGGAGCTCCGGGCTCAGAAATCTCACTAAGCGGGACCGGTGTACAAGCGCTGAAGGCCCAGCTTGCCACTCTGCCCAGCATCCGTCAGGAACGCGTGCAGGCTTTACAAAAGGCCGTAGAAAACGGCACTTACAAAGCCAGTAGCCAACAAATCGCCGAGGCGATCCATTCGGACCTGTTCGGCGCGCCGTCCAATACCGGGTCGTAAGTGCGACCCAGGTATGAAGGGAGCCAAGGCTTATGGCGGATTATCTCAATCCGTCCACTGTCCCTATCGCCCCGGCGGCAGAGGCTATCAAGGACCGGCCCTATACCGGTCCGCGGCCACAGGCCAGGAAGCGGCCGCCGGTTCTAAAAGCGGAGCCAGTGGAAGAAACCGAATCCCAGGAACCCGAAGAGGACCAACTGAAGCACCAGTTGGACCTGGACGCATAGCCTATGAACCCGGAGACATCTGAACTCATCGCGCTGCTCACCCAGCGCCACCAGGCATTCCGGTCGCTCGCGAGCGAGATTGCCGCCGGACAGGATGCCTGCGTCGCCTTGGATTTCCAGGGAATCGAGGTTCACGACACGCAGAAGGTGCGCTTGTGCGCAGAAGTGCGCCGGCTGGACCTCGCCATTACCGAACTTCAACGCAGTCCGTCGCACCAGGACTTGTTGCGGCGGCTTACTGGCCGCGAAGATGACGCGGACGACGCAATCGACGCCGAAACTCTTCAACGTATTCGGCGTCTGTGGCAGGATTCAGATGCCGCGCGCGCGGAAACCGGCAGGCGCAACCGGGTATATGCGGAGTTCCTACGGCGGGCGCGATCAACGGTGAACGTCATGACAAACATCATGTCACATTGCCTGGGTGTTTACCCACCAGCCTTCGAAGGTTCAGCGGGCTTATCGTCCGAGCGAGGTCTGTAAATCATGGGCGGACTGTCTGGAACATTGGGCATTGCGACAAACGCCTTGATGGCGGATCAGGGAGCGCTTGAGGTCTCGGCAAATAATATTGCCAACGCCAACACGCCGGGCTATACGCGCGAGCGTGCCGATCTGGTTGAGCAAGCCCCCGTTCATATGGCCCATCTGCTCTATGGCCAGGGCGTATCCTTGCAGGATATTCAAAGCATCCGCGATCCGGTTCTCGAGCTGCGCATCCAGCAGGGAAACTCGAATCAGGGGCAGCTAAACTCGTTCATTGGCGGCATGAACCAGGTGCAGTCACTTTTCAGCGAGACCCAGGGCGTAGGCCTGCAGGGCGTTCTGAGCAAGTTCTTCAACAGCCTACAGTCTCTTTCCACCAGCCCGACCAGTGTTCCATTGCGGCAAGGCGTGCTGAGCGCGGCCCAGAACCTCGCCAACGCGTTTCACCAGGCATCAAGCAGCGTGGGCCAGATTCAGACCGGCCTCGATCAAACGGTAACGCAGGATGTCTCTCAGGTTAATCAGCTAACCAAGCAAATTGCGCAAGTCAGCGGCCAGATTGATTCCCTGCAAGCCCAAGGCGGGGACACGGGAGCGCTGCTTGACCAGCGCACGGGTCTGGTCAACCAGATCTCAAGTCTCGCCGGGCTTACCGTGACCAATAACTTCAGCGGGAATTATACGCTTTCCACGCAGAATGGATCGCTCCTGGTGGTCGGCAACCAGAGCTTCAACCTTCAGACGCAACTCAATATCACCACCGGAATGCAAGATATCTATTCCAACGGAAACAACATTACGCAAACCATTACAGAAGGCGCGCTGGGTGGCCTCATCCAGGCGCGCGACACGTCGATTCCTGTGGCGCAGAGCTCGCTCGACAACCTGGCCTTTAACATCACCCAATCTTTCAACACGCAACACGCCGCGGGATTCGATCTGTCAGGCGCTGCGGGCGGCAATTTCTTCACGCCCCTTGCCAGCGCACCCGGGTCCGCCGCAAATATCTCGGTCGCCATAACCGATCCCTCCAAGATCGCCGCCAGCTCGGATGGGACAGTAGGTAGCAACGGGAACGCTCAATTGCTGGCGGGTCTCCAGAGTCAACCGATCGTGGGCGGCCAGAGCGTGACCGACTACTACGCCAACATGGTCAACAACATTGGTAACCAGGTCTCCTTCGCCAACAACCAGCAGCAGTCGGAAGGCGCCCTCCTGCAGCAGTTGCAAAACCAGCTCACATCGGTCTCGGGGGTTTCCATTGACCAGGAGGCATCCAACCTGGTCCTCTACCAGCAGGCTTATCAAGCCTCCGCCCAGGTGATCTCCATGGTGAATCAATTGATCTCGACGACTATCAATATGATTTGATCTGCCGATAAGAAGCGTGCGGGGCGGAAGGGCACGGCCGGTTTCCTCAAGATTGGACCGTGCCGGAAATTCCCTCACCCACCGCGACGGGAAGGGGTCTTAGCCGCAATACTGTTCACTTAGGCAGCGTCTTGCCATTGTGCGAAAGAAGTAAGTGCCTGTCATTCTGAGCGGAGCGAAGAATCTGCATGTAAATCAAACGGGGAAAAGCAGATTCTTCGCTCCGCTCAGAATGACATGTGGCTAAAATCTTCACATGCGGCGAAAAATCCGCTAGTGAACAGTATTGGGGCTTGGCCGAACTTTTCGGGGCAGACCCCATGCGCCTGTGGCGCACCACTTGGGAATGAAAATGACGTAGGGGTGCTGCTGACGGGAAGCGCTGCTTGCTGCGCCCAGGGCACGCCGTGGCGTGCCCCTACAAACAATGTCGCAACGCATTTATTTTCAAAATCGCGTTTGGCTATTTTTAGGGCAGCACGCTGTTTCAGCAACTTACTAAACGATCTGAGGGCATGGCATCATGGGACTACGAATTGCGCCGAACCTTTATTCAACCTTGCTCTATGCCGTCAGCAATGACCGGCAACGATTGAATACCGACTTGCAGCAGGTTTCAACCGGAAAGGCCGTCAACGTTCCCTCGGATAACCCTGCCGCAACCTCGGCGTATATCGAAAACCAGACCACATATGCCGCGAACGACCAATTCCAGCACAGCATTTCGACCGTAGAAGGATCGCTACAAACCGGCGACACCACGCTGGGATCCGTGATCAATAATATCAACCAGGCGTTGTCGCTGGGAATCCAGGGCGCCAATGGAACAAACTCCACTTCGGAGCTTCAGGGCTTGGCGCAGGAAGTCCAAGCGATCCAGCAAACCGTTCTCGGACTTGCCAACACGTCCTACCAGGGGAATTACCTCTTCGCCGGAACCAACGTAACTACCGCGCCCTACGTGGTAAACGTCCTCTCCCCTTCCGGCGTTTCATACACCGGCAACACTAAGACAAATAACATTCAGGTGGGGGCCGGCCAGTTTGTGGATACCAACCTTCCGGGCAGCAATATTTTCAACGGCGCCGGAGCGGACGTTTTTCAGTCGCTTCATGACCTTAGCAAGGCGCTCCAAACCAATACCAACGTTCAGGGCGCTGTGAACGAGCTCAATTCAGCTTTCAATGCGGTCAATGCCCAACGCACTTTTTACGGAAATACGCTGGATCAATTGACCTCCATCAACAACAACCTCACGCAAGAGCAGCTTACGCTCACCACCCAGAATGGCAGCCTCATCGCGGCCGATACGGCGAAGGCAGCTTCTAATCTGGAGCAGGACCAAACCACCCTCCAAGCCGCGCTGCAAGGGTTCGGCAGCATTTCTCAGAATACCCTTCTCAATTACCTGAAATTATGATATCCCCTGCTGTTGGTAATGGTGCAGTTTGGCATGTGTAGCGGCGAGTTTACCTCTCCAAATGGCGTCGTAAAGCCGCCTCTACATCAAGCTGTACCACTACCTAGCCCGGATTATTCATGAACTCGCTAGACAAAAACGGAAGGGCACGGTTTTAACCGTGCCGTTACAGGCGCCTCCCGAGACTTCTTTCCTTTCGTACCGCGAGCGGCTTGTTTCAACAAGCCGCTCGCGGTACGAAAGGGGGAACCGAAGGCACCGCCGGTTTCGGCGGGGTTAAAACCCCGCCCTTCCGCGAGTGCCAATCGTTTCATGAATAATCCGGGCTTGCTGTTCACTCGGGCATGGTGATCTTCATCGTCTTGCACCAGTCCAGGGATTCGGCAAGGTTGCGGGCCTGCGACCTGAGATGGTCTCGTCGCGCCTCCGCATATGTCTGGAGCTGAGTCAAGAAGGTCTTCAACTGTTCCAGGTTTGCCACATAAAGATCCACTTGCGCCTGCGAGTCGGCGTCAAGGCCGCCGCGAGAGCCTGAAGAGCCAAGCGAACGCCCAATGCTCGCAATCATCGAATCGAGTGTTAGCATTTGATCCTGAATTTCAGCGAATGCGGCGCCGCTGCCGGCCGCAAGCAAACGCGAGGCTTGCCCAAGGAATCGGGCAAGACCCGAGTTTGCCGCGCGAATCTGGTTTAAGGTTTCGGGGGACACAATTTATTCATCGCTCCAGAAACATCCCTATCTAACCCGGATTATTCATGAACTCGCTAGACAAAAACGGAAGGGCACGGTTTTAACCGTGCCGTTACAGGCGCCTCCCGAGACTTCTTTCCTTTCGTACCGCGAGCGGCTTGTTTCAAC
>JBOGJX010000271.1:0-8140 GCA_050745285.1 Terriglobia bacterium | reverse complement strand
GTATTCGCGCTGATAAATACGAAAACGCCGCAGAGTTTTAACGGCAAAACTCTGCGCTACATCATCTCCCGCGCGGACGGGTCATGCGTCGTGGCGGTTGCGATGTATGCGATGATTTCAGGCTACGCCACGTCGCGGCAGGCATGATACGATCGTTCTGGCTGGAAACGCGGCACAAGGGATGCCCAGGGCAGGCAACACGCAATTTTCATGAGGGAGCACGCGTCATGGACGGCGCCGATGAACGCACAAACTTTGCCCAGCAGCTTTCGCCGGCCAGGACGGCCGCGCAATTCTGGCCTGCCTTGCCGCTTGAAGAATGGGAACCCACCTATCACACCCTGCACATGTGGACCCAGATTGCCGGAAAGGTCCGCATGGGACTCGCGCCGCTTCAGAACCATTGGTGGAATACGGCTCTTTATGTGAACACGCGAGGTTTGACAACCTCACCCATTCCATATCGCGGTGAGGCGTTTGAAATTCAGTTCGATTTCATTAGCCACCGCTTGGAGATCCAGACTTCTTACGGCGTATCGCGCGCCTTGGCGCTCGCGCCCAAGTCCGTCGCAGCCTTTTACCAAGAGTTTTTTTCCGCGTTGCGTGGCGCCGGAATTGAAGTTCAGATCGACACAAAACCGCAAGAAGTGCCGGACCCCCTTCCTTTCGATCAGGATGAGACTCACCGGTCTTACGATCCCGAATACGCAAACCGTTTTTGGCGCATTTTGCTGTCAACGCATCTGGTGTTTGAAGAGTTCCGGTCTCGCTTCATCGGGAAATCGAGTCCAGTCCACTTCTTCTGGGGCAGCTTTGATCTGGCTTGCACGCGTTTCAGCGGACGGATTGCTCCGCCCCGTAAAGGCGTGATCACCTCTGAGGCTTACTCCCACGAATGCAGCAGCATCGGCTGGTGGCCGGGGGGCGGGAGTGTGAAGGGACCGGCCTTCTACGCCTACACCGCGCCTGAACCGCCAGGCCTTAGCCGGCAGCGCGTGCGGCCGAATGGCGCTTTTTATGACGAGCAGATCCGCGAGTTCCTGCTGATGTACGATGACGCGCGGCGGGCCAAGTCACCCCGCGACGAAATCCTGGGATTCGCGCAGAGCGCGTATGAAGCCGGAGCCGGCCTTGCCGGATGGGACCGGTTGTCTCTGGAAAGGAGAGAGAACCCTTGAGCGGTAGTAGCCTACATTGCAGTCACCTGAACCAGATCAAGATTGAAACCACGGATAAGCGCGGGTGCGAGGATTGTATCAAGACCGGTGATACATGGGTGCATCTCAGGCTTTGCTTAACCTGTGGGCATGTTGGCTGCTGCGATTCCTCAAAGAACAAGCACGCCACGAAGCACTTCCATGGCAGCGGCCATCCCTTGATTCGCTCCATCGAGCCGGGAGAGCGCTGGATCTGGTGTTACGTGGACCAGATTTCCCCCGGCGAAATCGAGAGCTAAAAGATGCCACCCCGCGACCGCATCCACACCACACTGCTTCAGGAATGCCTTGTAGGCTTTTGGGTTGGGAAACATGAAAATGCCGCAGAGTTTTAACAGCAAAACTCTGCGCTACATCTACAGCTTCGGATGGATTCCAAAATCCAAAATTGAGAAAGCCGCACTATTGAGAGCCCTCCAGAGCCTTTTCAATCGCGGCCTCGGCCACGGGCGCCAGCACTTTGTAGCCCTGGTCATTGGGATGGAGTCCATCTCTTGAGTAAGCCTCTGTGTACATACCGTGGTTGTCAACGGTTGCGGCATAATAATCGGCAAAAACGGCGTGGGCCTTGGTGGCATAGGCGCGAATCCACTGGTTGATTTCCATTATATCGGCGGGCGGCCGATGGGCAGTTTGCTTGTATTTTGTGTAGTCGCTTACGGGGGTGAGCGAGCAGAGTATGACCTTGATGCCGTGGGCCTGCGCGAGCTCGGTCATGGCCTGAAAATTTTCTTCGATCATCTTCGCGGTCTCGGGTCCGGTATTCCCGGCAATGTCGTTGGTACCCGCTAAGATAATGACAGCCGCCGGATGAAGATCAATCACATCCGGAAACATGCGAACCAACATTTGTGGAGTGGTCTGGCCGCTGATGCCGCGATTCACGTAGGGCTTGCCGGGAAAATAAGTAGCGAGGCTCCAGAAATCGGTGATCGAGTCTCCCATAAAAACGATGCGGCCGGCCTGCGCAGGTTGCGCTTCAAGCCGCGCGTCATCCGCGGCATAGCGGCCAAGCTGCGCCCAGTCGTCGAGCGTGCGCGCCACGCCCCTTGCCAGGCTGTTGCGGCAACACGCTTCCTGGGCGGCGTTGCTCTCCGTGGCGAGTTGGCACCAGCCAGGCGCACTGAAGGCGAAGATCAGACAAACGATGAGAATGACCAGATTCAACCGCTTGAGCATGAATTTCCTCCGCATGTTTTAGGGTTGTGTCCGCTCGGACGAATGATTATATACAATTCCCGGCTTTCCGCGCTAAGTAAGGAGGTCGGCCCTCGTATCGTATGATAACCTTACCTCTTGGCCCGCAAGGGCCGCGCTTAGCACAATATATCCGTAATGTTCTGCATCCTAATCAATAGAGGGAACTTCATGTTCAGACCTGAAAGCCCACGCCGCGTACAACGTGCGGTCGCTGCGTTTGTTCGTCAGATGGTCTGCGGCCGTCGTGATACTTTCGCTAGGGAGCACACAGCGAAACCGGTGACACGGGGATTCACCCCATGGCTTGCTCTCGCCTGCCTTCTCTGCCTGGCGCCAAGGCTTCTAGCCGCGGTCTCGCCGCAGGCCGCACCGGAGACTGGCGTGTTGCGAGCAACGCTCTCGAATGGTTTGCGCGTGGTGATCGTGGAAAACCGGCTCGCGCCGGTCGTGACCTCGATGGTCAACTATCTGGTGGGCTCGAACGAATCTCCCCAGGGATTCCCTGGCATGGCGCATGCTCAGGAACACATGATGTTTCGCGGGAGCCCGGGGCTCTCGCGGGATCAACTGACGGATATTGACGCCGAAATGGGCGGCTCTTTTGACGCGGACACGCAGCAGAGTGTGACGCAATACTTTTTCACCGTCCCGGCGAGTGAGCTGGACCTGGCGCTGCACGTTCAATCCATCCGGATGAGCGGCGTTCTGGATAGCGATGAGCAGTGGGAGCAGGAGAGCGGCGCGATCGAGCAGGAAGTGGCGCAGGATATGTCCAACCCGCGCTACGTCTTTTACACCAAGCTGCTGCGCGCCATGTTTCAGGGAACGCCTCTCGAAGTGAACGGCCTCGGCACGCGACCCTCTTTTGATAAGACAACGGGAACAATGCTGAAAAAGTTTTTCGACACGTGGTATGCGCCGAACAACGCCATTCTGGTGATCGTCGGCGACGTGGACCCGGCAAAGACGCTGGCGCAGGTTAAGGATTTGTTCGGCGGCATTCCGTCAAAACAACTTCCCGCGCGCCCGGCGATTCATCTGAATCCCGTCAAGACCGAGACACTCAACCTCACGACGGACTTCCCCTATGGCCTCGCCTATATCTCTTTCCGCATGCCCGGCACGGATAGCCCGGATTACGCCGCCGCACAAGTGCTTTCGGATGTCTTGAGCAGTCAGCGCGGCACGCTCTATGCGCTGGTTCCGCAGGGCAAGGCGCTTGCCACTGGATTTGGAATGGACCCGCGGCCCCAAGCCAGCATGGGATTTGCCGCGGGTGTGTTTCCCAAGGGAGCCGATGGGCAAAAGCTGACGGGCGAGATCCGGCAGATTCTTGCGGATGACATCACGAACGGCGTGCCGGCGGACTTGGTGGCAGCTTCCAAGCGGGGCGAACTTACCGCAGCGGAGCTGCAGAAGAACTCTGTTGCGGGGTTGGCTTCTGCGTGGTCGCAAGCCGTGGCGATCGAAGGACGCCAGTCGCCCGACGAAGACGTCGCGGCGATCGAGCGCGTGACCGTGGATGACGTCAACCGCGTGGCGCGGCAATACCTTTCGTTCGATCACGCGATTTTTGCCGTCCTCACGCCCGCGCCCTCGGGCAAGCCAATTTCCTCGAAGACGTTCGGCGGCCAGGAGTCCTTTGCGCCGAAGCAGGTGAAACCCGTAGCCCTACCATCCTGGGCGGTGAAGGCGCTCAACCGGCTTGAGGCGCCGGAACCGGTGACCCATCCGTTGGTGAGCGTGTTACCCAACGGCATCAAGCTGATTGTGCAGCCGGAAAGCGTGAGTAACACGATCAGCGTCTTCGGCCACATCAAGAGCAATCCCGATCTCGAGACGCCCGCCGGGCAGGATGGCGTGAGCAGCACGCTCGGCCAACTATTCTCTTACGGATCGACCACGCTCAACCGTCTCGCTTTCCAGAAGGCACTGGATGACATTGGCGCGAACGAGTCCGCCGGAACGGACTTTTCCGTTCAAGTGCTTGCCAGCCACTTTGACCGCGCGGTTGAGCTCCTGGCAGACAATCAGTTGCACCCGGCGCTTCCGCAACAGGCGTTCGAAATTATTAAGCCGCAACTGGCGCAAACGGTGGCCGGGGAGCTTGAGAGTCCGGACTTTCTGAGCGGCTTGGCCTTGCACACTGCGCTCTATCCGAAGGACGATCCCACGCTGCGCCACGCGACGCCGCAAACGGTTGAGTCCCTTTCCCTCGAGGATGTGAAGAATTACTATAAATACGTTTACCGCCCCGATCTATCCACGATCGTCGTGATCGGTAAAGTGACGCCGGCGGAAGCCAAAAACGTAGTGGAAAAATACTTTGATTCCTGGCGCGCCACTGGACCGCAGCCGCCCACCGTGTTGCCACCCGTGCCATTGAATGAGTCCTCGGCCACGTCTGTGCCGGATACGAGCCGCGTGCAGGATGCGGTGACGCTGGCGGAAACCCTCAGCCTGAACCGGTTCAACCCGGATTACTACGCGCTCGAGTTGGGCAACAGCGTGCTCGGTGGCGGATTCTATGCCAGCCGGTTCTATCGAGACCTGCGTGAAAACGCCGGCTTGGCCTACTATGTCTCTTCGTCCTTGAGCGCCGGGAAGACGCGCACCGTTTATGCGGCGAGTTATGGTTGCGACCCTCCGAACGTCTCGAAGGCGCGTGCAATATTGGTGCGTGATCTCAAGGCCATGCAGTCAGCCCCGGTGAGCCCGCGTGAGCTGCATGAGGCGAAAGCACTGCTGCTGCGGGCGGTCCCGCTCTCCGAAGCCAGCATTAATAGCATCGCCTCCGGATGGATTGCGCGGTCTGATCTTGGCTTGCCGCTCGACGAGCCTACGCTTGCCGCGCAGCGCTACCTAAAACTTACCGCCGCTCAAGTGCAGGCCGCCTTTGCCAAGTGGCTGCGGCCGGATGACCTGGTGCAAATTACCCAGGGTCCGGCGCCGAAGTAAGGGTTCCCCTGGACTCGGGATCCGGGATCCGAAAAAGGCAATTCACCGCGGAGACACAAAGACACCAAGAAGGAGATCAAGAAACAAAAAGAATAAGAAGGGTGGTTCATCGGGATTCCAAACGGCCAGTTTGCCCCGAGCCTAGCTTCTGCGTTTTGCTATTTGTTTTTTCCTTTGTGCCTTCGTGTCTTTGTGGTCATCTGTGTTTGCCGTTCGCGCTGGCGGGCGACGACCGCCGCCGCAACGTTCATCCGATCTGATTGGTCTTGGTGGTAAAGGGTTTTTTGATGAATTCGTTGGCGAGGGTCAGGGCGCCTTGCGTGTTGTCATTGGTATGGAGCGCCCGCTGGTATTCATTGAGGGCGCGGTCGCGCTGGCCAGTAGCATCAAAAATCTCGCCGATTTTCAGATAGCTCCAGACCTCAACCCATTTGGGATTCAGGCCGCCATTCAGCGCGTCCTGGAATTCTTCGAGGGCCGCATTGTAGTTGTGCAGCGTGAAGAGGATATCTCCGATGCGGTAACTGGCGAGGGAGTTGTTTGGATTGTCCTGCAGAACCTTCCGGTATTGATCGATGGCGGCGAAATATTCCTGCTCCTGCGCCAGTTGGTCCGCGCGCGCCATCTCCACCTGAACCTTGGATTTTTCCGTCAGCTTGAGAATATCGCTTCCCGGATCAATGACCACCTTCGTCGGACGCGCCGGTGTATTGATAGTGAAATCCGCCGTGGTTCCCACCATCTCGATGCGCTGGTTCACGGGCCGGCGTCCCTGAACGTACACGCGCACGTCGACCGGCATGCGGAAAATATCCAGATCCTGTTGCAACTTTCCGGCCACCTGATAACCGTGTTGGGTGCGATAGATGGCCCATTGGTGCTTGAACTGCGGCACCCCGGTGGAATCCACCCATTGCGCAAAGAAATACGTGAGCTGCTGCTTTCCGTTCTCCTCAGCGAGCTTCTGAAATTGCGCCGTGGTGATGGACTTCCATGCGTAATCCCGCGCCATGGCCTTGAGCGTGCTATAGAAGGCATCATCGCCGATGACCCCGCGCAACATGTGGAATACCATCGCCCCTTTATCAAACACGATGGACTGGTATTCCGGGCTAAACGGCTGTAGCTGGCTGGCCCGTGCGATGGGCGACACGTTTTCGTGGGTGAGAGCGTCAATGGCGACGGCGTGCATGCGGTCTTCGAAGGCTGTCTCGCCCTCGGAGTTTTGAATGAACAAGGCCGAGGAGTACGTTGCGAGGCCCTCGTCGAGGAAGGCATCGTCGGGCGTGGCCGGGCTCACCAGGCACCGCCACCATTGGTGGGCAATCTCATGCGCGAGCAAGTCGATATCGACCGGCTCCGTAAAACCGCGCGCCGCGAGCGCCACGACGCCGGGCGCCGAATAGCCGCCCGCCGTTTCGTTGTCAATTTCAACCAACGCGAGATGATTCATGGGCATTGTGCCGAACTTATCCGCGTAGAAGCCGAGCACCTTTCCCGCGGCCGCCGCGTAAGACGAAGCGTACCGGGCGTCGGCGGATTTCAGGTAGACCGTAAGGTTGATTCCGGCGGCCGTCGAGGTTTGCGCCACGTATGGGCCGGCGATGACGGTTCCGGGAAAGGAATCGTGGTCGTAGTGGAAGCTGTAAGTGACCCCGTCCGCCGTGCTCACGGGGACCGAAGACTCGCCCGAGGCGATTACAGTCTGACCCTGCGGCACGGTGATGTGCATCGTGGCGGAGAAGCGGTCGAGTCCCGCGCCGTTCACCGGAAACCAGCAACCGGGATAAAGCAGATACGAGCCTTCGGGTCCGACATAGGAGAGCCTCAATCCTTCTACCGGGCTACCGTCCGAGGTCTCAAGCAATCCGGCGTATTCAACCGTGAGCGTGGTGGGCTTGCCCGCCGGAAGCGGATTCAACAGCGAAACGGAGAGCGTAAGCCCTTGCTGCTTGAATTCGACAGATCGGCCGTTCGAGGCGGCGACGCTGCGGACTTTCAACGCGCTATTTAGCTTAAAGTTAAGCGCCGTGAGGTCGATCTTCGGAACAAGCCCGATTTGAACCAGGTCCGTCAACATATGGGTGGACGGGAAAAGCGTCGCGTTGATCGTGTAGTTGATGACTTGGAACTGCGATCCCGTCTGCTGGGCGCGGCCAGGGGCCGCGGCGAAGACAAACGCGAGACAAAAAACCACGATGGTTGGAACAAGCCGCGGGAAAACACGTTGGCGTGCAGCGGAAGGTCCGGGTTTCAACCCCGCCGTACAACGCGATAAAAAAAATAAAAGGGTTATTTTTGCGCTCTTTCCGCCGGGGTTAACACCCGGCCCTTCCGAACACCCCTCGGGCCATCTTCGGGACGGCACATGCGTCCATTCGTCCGCCAAGCCGCGCCTCCGAGCATCCTTTGGGTCGCCTCCCGGGTTACGCGCCTGCTTGATTATTTGTTGCATGTCGACAGTCACGCTCGCTCCGCTCGCTTGAACTCGTTAATAACGGCCTCCGGGCAGGCCCCAATGGACAGCGCCGTCTCCTCCATAGGATGCCGGATGCCCATCTCCCGTTGGATTGTTGATTAAAAAGGGGGTTTGAGCCGCGCATAGATTATTGTAGCGCAGGCCGGCGCAGCCGCAACCGAACCGGCTGCGCCTACGAAGCAGATCGCGCTAAAGCCAGACTACCGCAACCGGAGGGCGGGGTTTTAACCCCGCCGTAATGAGCGCCTCCACTTCTTTATTCGTCTCGCGCCGTGGCAGGTTGCGG
>JBOGJX010000270.1:0-2062 GCA_050745285.1 Terriglobia bacterium | reverse complement strand
GGCACGGTTAAAACCGTGCCCTTCCATCCTCCTGACCGGATTTTTCAGCAACCTGTCGGTTGAACGGCAAAGCCCCCTATCAATACCCGCCGGGAAACAGGCGGTCCACGCGCTGGTCGGCGTGTATGGATTGGGGCGCGGCGGCCGCAGTTTCCTCAAGGCGTTTTAGCTCATAGGCAGCGCGGTTCGCGGCCTGCAGATAAGCGCGCGCCGCGGCTTCCACCATGTTTTGACTGGTCCACTTACCGCTGAACTCGCGCCCCTGAAAGCGCGCACGGATGCCGACTTCGGCCACGCCAAGCGTTCCTTGCCCAACCGTATGCACCGCCAAGTCGCTTACGGCGCCCGTGATGCCGGTGATGCGGTCGATCGCGCGGAACGCGGCGTCGCAGGGCCCTTCGCCGGTTGCCGAGTCGCGGAACGTTTGGCCATCCTTCTCAAGCTCTACGGTGGCTGTCGACTGGGTCTGGTTCGAGGAGATGCTTTGAAACGTCTTCAGCGTAAACGTGTCGGGAGCGTTTTCAAATCCCTCGGAAATGATCCCGAGCAGGTCTTCGTCGTACACCTGCTTCTTGCGGTCCGCAAGCTGCGTGAAGGCATGATAGACGCGGTCAAGCTCGGGCTTGCTCAGTTGATACCCCAGCGTCTCGTAGCGTTGGGCGAGCGCGTGGCGGCCGGAGTGTTTGCCCAGCACGAGTTCATTCGAGGTCATTCCCACGGTCCGGGGCTGCATAATTTCATAAGTGATAGCGTTTTTGAGCACGCCGTCCTGGTGGATCCCAGCCTCGTGGGCAAAGGCATTGCGGCCCACGATGGCCTTATTCCGCTGCACCACCATGCCGGTGATGCGGGCCAGGAGTTGGCTCGAGGGGTAAAGTTCTTCGGTGCGAATTCGGGTAAAGACCGGCAGCACGTCGCCGCGTACCTGAAGCGCCATCACCACCTCTTCGAGCGCCGCGTTGCCGGCCCGCTCGCCGATGCCGTTGATGGTGCACTCTACCTGGCGCGCTCCGCCTTGAATGCCTGCGATCGTGTTGGCGGCGGCCAAGCCCAGATCATCGTGCGTGTGCGTGCTCAGAACCACGTGGTCCATGCCAGGCACTTTGGATTTGATCGCGGCAAACATCGCCTCGTACTCGGACTCCAGGCAGTAGCCCACCGTGTCTGGGAGGTTGAGCACCGTGGCGCCCGCCTCGACTGCCGCGTGGCAGCACTCGATGAGGTAGCTGCGATCCGTCCGTCCCGCGTCTTCGGGCGAAAATTCAATGTCGCCGCAGAACGATTTCGCGTGGCCCACCGCCCAACGGATCTGCGTCAGCACTTCTTCGCGCGTCTTGCGCAGCTTATATTTAAGATGAATATCCGAGGTGGCAAGGAAGATGTGGATGCGCGGCCGCCCGGCGCCCTTCAGCGCTTCCCAGGCGCGGTCAATATCCAACTGGCTGGCCCGCGCCAAGGCAGCAATGACGGGCGTGCGAATTTCCGCGGCCACCGCCTGGACGGCCTCGAAATCACCCTGCGAGGCGATGGGGAAACCAGCCTCGAGGATGTCAACGTTCAGGCGCTCAAGCTGGCGCGCCATCTCGAGTTTCTCTGGCAGATTCATGCTGCAGCCGGGCGACTGTTCCCCGTCGCGCAGCGTGGTATCAAAAATGAAAACCTGTTCCGCCATGTTTCCCTCCCGACCGGGGCGTACGCGCTCCCCGCGGGCCAATTTCCACTCCGCTGAATCCAGGCAATTGTCCTTTGCCCGTCAATCGTCCCATGATTGACCGTGGGTTGTTATCGCGACGAAAAGCCCATGGCCAGGAACGCCCATTCCTTACTATTATAACCGAACCGTGCCGGTTGCTGGAAAACTCTGCAAACGTGTCATTCTGAGGAGCCGAAGGCGACGAAGAATCTTGCAAGTCATTGATTTAACACAAAAGCAGATTCTTCGCGGAGTTTACCCTGAGCGAAACCGAAGGGCTCAGAATGACAACAAAAGAGAGTTTTTCAGCAACCTGTTCCGAAAATAGACGAACTTGGTATTGAAAATAAATAGCTTGCGATATTCTCC
>JBOGJX010000269.1:0-7129 GCA_050745285.1 Terriglobia bacterium | reverse complement strand
GAATGACAGATAAAGACAGGTAAGGTAGCGAGTTGCCCGGACCTGTTCTATCAGGTCCGCGTTTTTCCGGCGCGGAAGTGCCGCAGACCTCAAAAACGGAGGTCTGCGCTACCGGTTTGGATGGAGGGCCAATGGCAAGTTTTGTTTCCCGCAAGAGTCTTGGCTTTGCGATGACTATCATCGCTGGCGTAATCGTCTGTGCGCCGCTTGCTTTGATCGCGCAATCCCCTTCCCAATCGGCTTCCACGCCGACTCCTTACCATAGCTTCGATAAATCCGAGGCGGCCAGCGCGCACCCGTCGAAGGCGCAGGTCTCGCTGGTAGCGGCGCACGCCACGCCCAATTCTTCTCCGCTCACCGGTATTAAAATTCTGCCTTCATCTGTCTCGCTGGCCATTCCTTTGCTCACCCAGCGCGTTGTGGTGGAAGGAGAATACGCGGACGGCCACGCGGCGGACGTCACTTCAGAAGCGCTTATCGCCAGTTCGAGTCCCGCCATCGCAAAGCTCGATAAGCAAGGATTCGTTCATCCCGAAGGAAATGGGCGCGCCGTGCTCGCGGCGTCTTTCAAGGGTTATCGCGCAACCGCGCCGGTCGAAGTGGAAGACTTCACGTCTCCGTTTGTGTGGAGCTTCCGCAACCACGTTCTGCCGGTGATGACGAAAATGGGTTGCAACTCCGGACCCTGCCACGGCGCGGCGGCGGGAAAGAATGGCTTTAAGTTGACGCTGCGCGGCTATGATCCGCAAACCGATTACTACACGCTGACGCACCAGGCCATTGGCCGGCGGACAAATCGCATGGAACCCGCCAAGAGCTTGATTTTGCTGAAACCCACGCTCACCATTGCGCACGGGGGCGGCCAGCGGTTCCCCGTTGGATCACCTGAGTATAAGGTGATCTCCGGATGGATCGCGGCCGGTATGCCGCCGCCGGAGGCTTCAGACGCGCGCATCGTGGACCTTCAGGTGTACCCGCACGAGGCATCGCTGACGCCGGGAGCGCTGCAGCAACTGGTGGTGATGGCTAAATTCTCAGACGGCCACTCGGAAGATGTAACCCGCTGGGCGAAATATGACAGCGGCGATGAGGCCGTGGCGACGGTGGATGATTCTGGCCGCGTGACCATGCACGGCTATGGCGAAGCGCCCGTCACCGTATGGTACTTGAGCCACGTGACCTTCGCGCGCATGCGCATTCCTTATCCGTACAACATTAACGAGGCGGTTTTCCGCCGCGCGCCCCGGCATAATTACATTGACGATTACGTCCTCTCGCACCTCGCGCAACTTCACATTGCGCCTTCCTCCCCGGCATCGGACGCCGAGTTTATCCGCCGCGCCTATCTTGACGCCGCCGGAATTCTTCCTTCTTCAACCGAGGTTGAAGCATTTATCAAGGATAAGTCTCCTGGTAAGCGCAGCCGCCTGATCGGCCAATTGATGAAGCGGCCAGAATTCACGGACTACTGGGCTTACAAGTGGTCGGACATGCTGCTGGTCACAAGCAACCGGCTCTCTTACCCTGAAATGTGGAGCTACTATAATTGGATCCACTCGAGCGTCGCCCAGGACAAGCCGTGGAACCAGTTCGTGAACGAAATCGTAACCGCCAGTGGAAACACGCTTCAAAATGGGGCCGCCAACTACTGGGTGATCCATCGCAATCCAATCGACATTTCGGAAAACATGACCGAGGCCTTCCTCGGCATCAACATCACCTGCGCCCATTGCCACAACCATCCGCTGGCCAAATGGACACAGAAAGATTATTACGGCATGGCGGACCTCTTCGCGCGCGTGCGCCTGAAGATGGGCCAGCCCACCGGCTCACGCCCCGGCATTGGACCGATTTTCCGCGATGTGACGGTTTATTCCGGCCCCACGGGCCAGTATACGGATGACCGCTTTACTCACCCCCTGCCGCCAAAGCCTTTGGGCGCGAAGGCGTTGCCGCTCGATACCACGGCGAATCTGCGCGCCTACTTTGCGCAATGGCTCACGTCGCCCGAGAATCCGTTTTTTGCCCGCGCGGTGGTGAATCGCGTCTGGAAAAACTTCATGGGCGAGGGTCTGGTCGAGCCGGTGGATGACATGCGAGCCACCAATCCGCCCACCAACGAAGCACTGCTTAACGCGATGGTGAAAGATTTCGTGGCGCACCACATGGATGTGGACTATCTCATCCGCACCATCATGGAATCCGCCACTTATCAAACGGCTTCGCAGCCGACCAAAGAAAACGTCGTAGACCAAAAATACTACTCGCACTACCTCATCCGCCGGCTGCCGGCTGAGGTTTTGCTCGATGCTCTGTCCAAGGTCACGCAGGAGCCGGAAAAGTTCGATGGATACCCGCTCGGCACACGGGCGCTCCAACTGCCGGATACGGCGGTGAAGTCATATTTCCTGACCGCCTTTGGCCGCCCCATCCGCGAGCAGACGCAGGAGAGCGAGCGCAGCTCGGCGCCAACCATCACGCAGGCGCTGCATATCATCAACGGTGACACGCTAAATCACAAGTTGCGCGCCCAGGGAAACGCGCTCGACAAGCTGACCAAGGCAGGCGATTCGGATGCGCAAATCGTGACCTATCTATATCTCGCGGCTTTCAGCCGCTATCCTTCACCCAGCGAATTAACCATGCTCACCCGCCACTTGAAGTCTGCTGAAATGCAGAAGGTGAAAGGCGGCGTGAATCCACGCCGGGCTGCTCTGGATGATTTGACGTGGGCCATGCTGACGAGCCGCGAATTCATGTTTGACCACTGAGGCTGCTTGAGAATTTCAAATTTAAAATCTCAGATTTCAGATTTCAAATCCCAGCTTTCAAATTTCAAATTTGAGATTTCAAATCGCAAATCTAGGATTTCAAATTCCTTGTCCGCTGCCGCCGCCGCTCTGCTCCTTGTGGCGGCCGCGGCGCTCTTCGCGCCCCTGGCGAGCTTCGCCGCGCAGCCTGCAACTCCGGACACGGCTTCATACAAGGCCGTGGTCGGCATCTTGCAGCAGAAGTGTTTGGCCTGCCACAGCAGCACGGCGAAGATGGGCGGCTTCGTCATGGCGTCCTATCAGACGCTCATGAAGGGCGGGGCGCACGGCGCGGAAATTGTTCCGGGGAGCAGCGCCAAAAGCCGTTTGATCCTGATGGTGGAAGGAAACATGCAGCCGCGCATGCCGTTCGGCGGCGATCCTCTGGCGCCCACGGAGATCGCAACGATCAAGCGCTGGATTGACGCGGGTGCGACAGGCCCTACGGCGGGAGAGGAAGCCACTCTTAAACCACATCTCAATATTCCAAACATCAAGCCGCGCTTTCCGGAGGTTTCTCCGGTTGGCTCTGTGACCTTTTCTCCGAACGGAAGGACGCTGGCCCTCGGTGGTTATAAACAGGTCCGGCTGATGGACCCGGCGACGGGCAAGGTGCTGGCCAAACTGGATGGCGCAGCAGGCATGGTGCGGTCCGTGGCGTTCAGCCCGGACGGAAAGTGGCTAGCCGCTGGCGGAGGACTGTGCCAGAGATCGGGTGAAATCCAGCTTTGGGACGTTCAGGCAGACAAACTGTTACGCACGATGCACGGCGATAACGATTGCGTCTATTCAGTGGCCTTTAGTCCCGATGGCAAGCTGCTGGCCTCGGGAAGTTATGACAAGTTGATTAAGTTGTGGGACCCGGTTACGGGCAAGGAGTTCCGCACGCTGAAGGATCACATTGACGCGGTTTTTGCCGTGGCCTTCAGCCCGGACGGCAAGTGGCTTGCGTCCGGATCCCAGGACAACAGCGTGAAGATCTGGAACGTGGCGACCGGCGAGAGGCTGTATACGCTCGGCGACGCGGTGGACGGCATCTCGACCATTGCCTTCTCGCCTTCGGGAAAACAGATCGCCGCGGCGGGCTACGACAAGTTGATCTACATCTGGAACCTGTCGCAAACGGGAGGGACGCTGGCTCAGTCGCTCATCGCGGATGAAGACAGCATCCTGCAGATTGCCTGGTCGCCCGACGGCAAAGAGATCATCACCAGCTCAGCCGATGGCTCGATCAGAATCCGGGACGCCTCGACGCTCGATCCCATCCGCATTATTCCCCACCAGGCTGACTGGGTGAACGCGCTCAGCCTCAGCCCGGACGGCAAGTGGCTCGCCGCCGGCCGCTTCAACGGAACGCTGAGCATTTATCGCATGGGATCGTTCAACCAGGCGCTTGGCCCGGTGGTCGCGTTTCAACCCTACGTTCCGCCCCGGCAAACGGCCCAGATCCACACGGCAGAGGCCGGAAGGCATTAGCGCGCTTGCAGAATGTTGAAAGTGAGTGATTCCATCATGAGAGCCAAACTCTGGGGCAGCCTCTTCATCGTTGCGTTATTCATTTTCGCAGCGATTCCATTACACGTGGAGTCACAGCAGGCTTCGGCGCCACGGCAAATTCCTGCGTCCTCATCCACCGTTCTTCCCCAACAGCCAGCGGCGCTGGCCGGCTCGCAGGAGCCAATCATTCCACCCACCATTTCCACCATCTGGCCTAAGGGCATGCGGCGCGGCACAACCCAGACGTTCACCATCGACGGACGGAATCTGGCGGGAATCAAAGGCATTCTCTTCGATGCTCCGGGCTATCGCGCGCGGGCGGTCTCTGTGGTGGACGTACCTGAAAAGGCCCAGAAAATCCGCATCAATGTCGACCTGGGAGCGGAAGTCCCTAGGGCCAAAAAGCAGAAGGCCAAAATCCAAGTGACGGCGTCGCCGTCCGCGCCTCCCGGAATGCATTCGTTCCGGATTCAGACGCCGCTCGGCACATCCAACGTGATGGCGTTTGACGTGGGCACACTGCCTGAGATCGAAACCAAGGCGCCGGGTCATGCTGTTTCGCCAGACCAACCGGTTGCCCTGCCCGCAACGATTGTGGGTGCGATCAGCGCACCGGGCGACGTCAATGCGTACCGGTTCACCGGCCACGCTGGAGAACAGGTCGTATTTCGTGTTGTTGCGTCCCAACTGGGATCATCACTTCGCTCGGTTCTGATCCTCAGAGATTCAATCGGTAAGCAACTTGCCCAAGTGGGTAAGTTTTCCAGCGAACCCGACGCTGTGCTCACGTACAAGCTGCCGGCGAACGGCCAGTACACAATTGCTATTGGGGACCAGGAAGAAAAGGCGGGCCAGGATCATTTCTACCGCCTCTACGCTGGAGCCTTACCCTACATTACCAGCGTCTTTCCTCTGGGGGTGAGGGTCGGCCACCCGGCTGAGGTCCATGTGGAAGGCGTCAACCTCGGCGGCATTCATGAAGTCAGGGTGGTCCCACCCCGGCAGGCCGACGGCTGGACCACCGTTCCTCTCAGCGTCAAGACCGCGCGCGGTGAGGTTTCAAATACCGTCAACCTCAATGTCACGGATGAGCCGGAAATCGCGGAAAATGAATCCAACGACGAGCCCACCGAGGCACAGCCCATTACGCTTCCAGTGGTGATCAATGGCCGCATCGACGCACACGGGAAAAGCGGAGCGTCTAGCCAGGGTGGCCAGGGATACTTCCGCTTCACGGCGCGCAAGGGCGAACGGATGACCATTGCCGTCGCCGCGAGTCGCCTCGGCTCGCCGCTTGATTCCGTGATTGAGGTGCTTGACAGTCAGGGCCGGCCCGTTCCGCGCGCGCTTGTCCGCTGCCTCAATGAGACCTCCTTGACGCTGGCCGACCGCGATTCCCGGACCCAAGGCTACCGGCTTGTTTCACGCACCGGCTTTCACGATAATGATTACCTGATGGTCGGTGATGAGTTGAATCAGATTCAGCTTATCCCGGACCAGCCGGACGCGGACATTATCCTCAAGGGATTCGGAGGTCAGCGTATCGCGCTGCTCGGAACCTCTACCGAAGCGCACTACGTTACGGAGCCCGCCTACCGGGCCGAAATCTTGCCGCCGGATGCGAAGTTTCCGCCCAACGGCCTTCCCGTCTTCCGCCTCACCTACCGCAACGATGACGGGGGTCCAGGGTTTGGCTCGGACTCGCGGCTGGATTTTGTCGCGCCTAACGGCGGCCAATACTTGATTCACATTAAAGACGTTCGCGGCCTTCAGGGGCCTGACTTCGCCTATCAACTGATCGTGCGCGACGCTAGCCCGGATTTCAGTCTGACCGCTTCGCCGGGGAATCCCAATATTCCACGCGGCGGGCGCGTCCCCGTCGAGATCGCCGCCGACCGGATGCTGGGTTACCAAGGCCCGATTGAGATCCGGTTCCTTGGTCTTCCGAAGGGCATCACCGCCAGCGCCACCACCATTCCCGCGGGCCAGGAATCAGCCACGGTGATTCTTGAGGCGGCTGCCAATGCGCCACGCTGGCTTCCTGCCGCGCATTTCAAGATCGAAGGGCGAGGCTGGGTGGGGCGCCACGAGATCGTTCGCGTCGCCGATCCCGAGGCCCCGCTTCGCGTGGCAGCCCTGATGCCCGCTCCGGACTTGCTGGTTGCCGCCCAACCACAGCAAATTCTTCTTAGACCCGGTGAGACCACGGCCGTGACCATCCACGTGACGCGGGAAAATGGGTTCAAAGGGCGCGTCCCATGCCAAGTGGAGAATCTCCCGCCCGGCGTGAGAGTGGTTAACGTGGGACTCAATGGAATACTGGTCCACTCGGGCGAGTCGAGCCATACTTTCAAACTCAAGGCTGAAAGCTGGGCACTGCCTGCGACCCAGCCCATCTATGTGGTCGGCGCCGTCGAATCAAACGCGTCCACCAACCACGCTTCGCCTGCAATCCTGCTCAAGGTTGAAGGTGCGCATGAAATGGCGAGCGCCGCCGCGCGATGAAGACTTCCTATGGCGCCTTGTTTAAATACCCTCTTTAGTTGTCATTCTGAGCCGATTCGCTCCTCTACGAATCGCTCTGAGCGAAGCGAAGAGGCTCACGATAAACTCTGCGAAGAATCTGCTTTTGTGTTTACCGAACGACTTGTGAGATTTTGTCAAGAGGGCGGAAGGGCACGGCCAGCGTTTCCAAGAAAAACGGCCGTGCCAGAAACGCCCTCACCCACCACGACGGGAAGCACTGCTTCGCGGTGGTCCCCCCTCGCCCTCTGGGTGTGGTGTCGTTTTTTATGTGTCTTATATTGATGTATGTCTAAAGG
>JBOGJX010000268.1:0-12216 GCA_050745285.1 Terriglobia bacterium | reverse complement strand
ATCTTCTCTAACCGCAAGGGCCTATCCAGGCGCACAACAGCCGAATTGGGCAAGGCTTTCCGATTTTGCGTGTTGACAAGCGCCATAAGCCTGGTTCGCCTGTCAGTCGAAAAAGTGACACCGAAAGGGATTTGGACTTTTTCTCCAAGATCTGGAATATTCCAGACAGGCGTCTGAACGCAGTCCCGCTGTTCGGGCAGGCATCCCCAAGTTAGCTGGCTGACCGGCGGGCGCATCAATATGCTCCTTTCTTTTTAAAAACAAGATGTCCAGTGGCTGTGACAGCCGCCGCCTACCTCGCAATAGTGATACTAGACAATGTGACAAGCAGTTGTCAATAGAATATTTCATTGACACAGTTTGACAATGTGATATGATCAGCTTTCAGCCGTTCCCGATCTACCTAGGGGGAATATCGCAGCGGGTCCGGTGAAGGCGCGGGAGACCTTGGAACGAAGATAGGAGATTCCCTCGCCAAAAGGACCGACCGCGCGGAGATGCTGGACGAGATGTAAACTGTTCTGGCAGGTCTTAAGTTTGTTTACCTAGCCTTTGGGAGGTTGAGGAGCTTGGAAATCAAAACGCTATCATTTCCTCGTATTAGGCGTGGAACGCTCACCGACCAGGCTATTGAAAGTCTTCTCGGCCTGTTACATCAAGGCAAGTTAAAACCCGGAGATCGTCTGCCACCGCAACGGGAACTCGCATCTCTTATGGGGTTGAGTGCAACAGTGGTCAGAGAGGCCGTGCGCGGACTGACCAGCATGAAAGTTGTCGAAGTAGTGCATGGGCGGGGAGCATACGTTCGCCAGGTTTTGCCGAAGGATCTTATCCGACCGGAAGCCCTATTTTCCGCCCTGGACCGGGAAACACTGCTACACGCGATCGAAGTGCGTGTAATTCTCGAAGTTGAGGCCATCGCGCTCGCTGCTGAGCGCCATACCGCGGCCGATCTGTTGGAGATGGAACGCGCGCTATCGAAAATCGAGCTCGCGTTGTCCTCGGGCCGTGATCCGCTGATGCACAGTCCGGCTTTCCATGCGGCTTTGGCGGCAGCCACTCACAATCCCGTTCTAACCGAAATTATCAAGCCCTTTATCGAACTGATGGCTCGCGGAGCAAGGGTGATTTCGGCGAATGTCCCCGAGGCGGTGGAACGGGAATTGGCTTCTCATTCGGAACTGTACGAGGCAATTCGCTCTAGTGACCCGGAGCTGGCACGCTCTCGGATGCGGGCGCATTTGGAAGAGGCTCAGCATCTCGCGATGCAGGGTCTTTCGAAGAGCGCTGAAGAGCCGTCGAGAGAGAGTGCGACTCGTTAAACATGGACCGCCGAGATTTTCTGACAGAAGCCTTTCGCATCACCACCGGAACAGCGCTGGCAGCAGGCGCTTCTCTCGCTAGGGGAGAAGCAAGCCCCATTCCCGGCCGCCTGCGAAACATCTTTGCGGGCCTTGGGTCCTCCGCCTCCCACAGAATTGAAAAGAGGAATGTCGCTAAATTCACGTTCGACATTGATGCGCTGATAAGGCAGGGGCCTTTCAAGCCGGATTGGGCCTCCCTGCATTCACACCAGGATCCGGAGTGGTTTCGCAATGCGAAGTTCGGCATTTACACCCACTGGGGGCCTGTCACGGTGGGTTCATCTTATTGCCCCGGTGATCAGGAATGGTTCGGCAGGCAAATGTATCAGCCGAAGGAACCAGCCTTTCAGTACAGCCGCGAGTATTTCGGTGATCAGCACAAATTTGGGTTCAAAGATCTAATCCCAAGATTCACCGGGAAGAAATTTAATGCGGATGAGTGGGCTGACATCTTTGTGCGTGCCGGAGCGAAATTTGCGGGACCCGTAGCGGTCCACCACGATAACTTTGCGTTATGGAACTCGTCGCTGACTCGCTGGAACAGCGTCGCTATGGGTCCTCACTGGGACGTCGTTGGAGAGCTGGAGAGGGCTTACCGTAAGCGCGGAATGCGCTTTGTCGCGACTTTCCATCACGGCTATGCCTGGGAGTACTACGAGCCGGCGTTCAAGTACGACGCCGCGGACCCGCAATATTCGGATCTCTATACATCTCCGCACGCTCCCGGCACGCCACCAACCGGAGAATATCTGGACACGTGGTTGGCAATGGTTTACGAGGTGCTGACAAAATATCGGCCTGACCTTATTTACTTCGATTTCGGCTTCGGAAAGGTGATCACGCCAGAGTATCAACAGAAACTGTTCGCCACGGCGTACGATTGGGCCGCGAGGCACGATCGGGAAATTGCTGTCACGCAAAAGGATCGTATGATTGCGCAGCATACCGGTATCCTTGATTTCGAACGCGGGCGGGAAGCTCGCGGCACCGCTTTCCCCTGGTTGACGGACACGGCGCTGGGCTCATGGTTCTACGTCGCAAACGCCGGCTTCCGATCCACCCAGAGCACGGTGGGGATTCTGGCGGACATTGTGGCCAAGAACGGATGCATGATGCTCGACATCGGCCCTAAGATCGACGGGACGCTTCCAGAGGATGGAGTCGAGGTCCTGTTGGGGGTCGGTCGATGGCTGAACAAGAACGGAGAAGCGATTTACGGCACCCGGCCCTGGACCGTCTACGGCGAAGGGCCCACGAAGAACTCTGGAGGTCCTTTTAGCGAGGAAAAGGAGAAGCCTTACACAGCCCAAGACATCCGATTCACGACTAAGAACAATACACTCTATGCCATCCTGTTGGGATGGCCTGGACGAGAGACGGTGATCAACTCACTCCCGGCAGGCACAAAGCTCTGGTTCGGACTCATTCGCGCTGTGCAAATGCTGGGAACCACTGACCCGCTCAAGTGGAGCCAAGAACCTTCTGGCCTGCGGGTTCGATTGCCGGAAAGTAAACCCGGAGATTACGCCTACGTGTTGAAGATTACGTAGCTGGATTTTTCCAGTTAGACAACCACTGTGATCCGGCCTGTCGTTCCCCGGGCAATGGAATTCTGTCTCTTGACATGGGAAAAGCAATTATGAAATTGACTTCGCATGGCTCGTGGCTTGCCGTACCCGGAAGGCGGAGAAGAATTCCCGGCTTTTTGCCAATCGTGATCGGCATTGCCCTCCTCGTATCAGCATTTTCGGCAAAGGCCGACAGCCTGGCTGCAGTCAGCGGTAATGGCTGGACTGTTACGGTAGACCGGGAGCAGCAGACACTTCGCATTTCACATGCAGGATTGGGCGCAGTCCTCGAACACGTTCGCCTGAATGTACGGTGCAGGCGCGGTGTTGTGCCGTTGAAGAAGTGGTTCGTTACGATCAAGGGCCAAGATCAACTCTCTATCCGAACGCTCGCCCCACATAGCAGGTGGTTGTTCAAGCCAAGCCCCACCGCTTTGATAATTTCAACCACGTCATCCGACGCCGTTCTCACCGCGGAAGCACCCGCCCCGTCAAGTCGGATTGTAGCGCGGTTGCTAGATCCTGAAGGAACGCCGGTAAAGTGGATGATGACGCCCGAAACGAAAGAAGGGTATGGAGGAATCGAGGCAAGCGAGCCTTCATTCCTCCCTCGCCGCAACCCGGACGTGATGTATTTCGCGCTCGGACAGGTGGCCGCGGCCAACTTACACAGTCTATTTGACCGCGGGACCGATACGGCGATCAACTTTTCAGACGAGACCGTGATGCAGCGCAGTCCACGCGATCCGGATTTGCTCGATGTGACCATCCCCGTGCCCGGAAATACGCTGGTGCGGTTCATCCCGGACTATTTCACCAGGGTCTTGGGTCTGCCTTTTTACGTCCCTTTTAACGATAGCTATTTCCGGCGGCCGCCGATGGTCTGGGATAGTTGGAGCAGTTATTACGAACAAGTGCGGGAGAAGGACATTGTCCGAAATACCGACTGGATTGCCGCCAACCTGAAGCCATACGGATTCGAATACGTCCAGCTTGATGATGGCTACGACCGCGGAAAGCATGGCGAGCACTACTGGATTGAGAAGTGGAACAGAGCAAAGTTCCCCCATGGGCCGAAGTGGTTGGCGAACTACATAAAGTCCAAAGGGCTACTCCCCGGCATCTGGCTGGTACCCAACGCTTATGCTGGAGCCGTGAAACAACACCCGGAATGGTATCTGCGTTACAAGAAGAACGGCAAAATCGTCCTCGACTACAGCACTCCCACGCTCGATCCAACCAACCCGGAAGTTCTGAATTTCCTTCGGAAGGAATTCACGATTCTGGACAACTGGGGATTCGAATATTACAAATTTGATGGTGAGCATGACTTTCTGAAGTATGTGCCGGGCATCGACCTCAGCAAAATCGCCAATCCATCAATAGATCCTATAACTGCGTACCGCCGCCGCCTGAGGGTTATCCGCGATACGATTGGTCCGCATCGTTTCATAGAAGGTTGTCCCGCAGGAGCGCCGCTCGATGGAATTGGATACTTCAATTCTTATTACACAGGAGCTGACCCGTACAACAGTTGGCGGGGAATGTACTCAGTCTCCAGTTCGCTCAATGCCAATGCCTTTTTGAATCATTTGGTGGTCTATGTTATGCCCGGGGAAATGGATGTGGAGCCGCCGATGACAGTCGCGGAGGCCATGAAGCGGCGTCCTGCCCCAGTGGTCGCTACTGCTCGCGAGCGGGAGAAACACCTGCACGGCTTTGGCACCACTCTAGCTGAAGCCCACACCGTGCTCAGTTGGGTTGCCTTAAGCGGCGTGGTCTATTCGCTGGGCAGCCTGGTGGCCGAGCTGCCGCAAGAGCGTACCAAGCTCTTGCAAATGACATTGCCCACGATGCCGATCCTGCCCATCGACCTGTTCAGCCGCGGAACGGATATGCCCATGTGGGACATCTTCAAACACACTACGCCGGATGACTACATCCACAACTACCCGGAGATCGTGGATCTAAAAATTAACCAGCCGGCAGGCGTCTACGATGTCGCCGGTTTGATTAATTGGAGGGGCTGGCCTATCGTGCGGGATCTTTTGTTCGCGGACAAGTTGGGTCTAAATCCGGATGCTCGTTATGTAGTCTTTGACTTCTGGGAACAGAAGCTTTTAGGGGTTTTCAGGGGCCGCATGGTCGTCGCCATTGATCCATACGATACGCGAGTTCTCCTTATCCATCCCCTTTTGAACAGGCCTCAACTCGTGGGAACCTCGCGACACATCACCGGCGCCGATTCAATCAAACGCCTGGCTTGGGATGGCCTGAGGAATTCTCAGCGGGGCACATCAGAGACTGTGCCCGGCGATGACTACACACTCTGGTTTTACGTACCGAATGGCGTGACTGTCTCGAAAGTGCGCGCCGAAACAAGCCGGAAGGCAGTGGTGCCAGTCCGGCACGATTTGATCAACAATTCGCTTCAGGTCATCTTCCCAGGACAGCACGAACCTGTGGATTGGGAGGTGCAGTTTAATCACCCAAGGGGCAAAACATGACGCCAACTATCGTAGATTTCAGGACGACGATCGTCTCGATTCCATTTTTGGAATGCGAGACTTGGGCGTTCGGGAAAAAGCTTGGGGTATCGAACGTAATTATAGAACTCGAGACAGATCACGGCGAGGTGGGGCTTGGCGAGGCGGTGGGGTTCCCCTCCGTTCGCGTGGTGAACGAAGTGCTGAAGGCGATCCGGCCCTTGGTTTTGGGCCGGGATCCGTTTGACCATGAAGTGATCATCGAGGAACTGACAAAAGTTTACGGCTGGCATCATTTTCGCCATACGGCTAACTGCGCCATCGGCGGAATCGACATTGCACTGTGGGATTTGGTTGGGAAGATAACTGGAACACCCCTCTACAAGCTTTTCGGGGGCGCGTTTCGCAAGCGGATTCCATATTATTGGTACGTTCCTGATAAGGATCTAGCGCTCATGGCAGAATTCGCCCGGCGTGGCATTGAGCGGGGATTCGAGACAATCTATGTGAAGCTTGGCACCGGCTTTGACCGGGACCTGGAGGTGGTCAGGACGGTGCGCGAAGCAATTGGTTCGGAGCCAAAACTGCGCGTGGATGCAAATGAGGCATGGTCTGACGGATCAGCCACGGAGATGATGCGGCGAATGGCGCCATACGGTATCGAATTCTTCGAGCAGCCGCTCTTCTACTACGACTTTGAGGGTGCGGCCCACCTTCGCCGAACGCTGGGTCTGCCTGTGGCAGCTAATCAAAGCGCATGGGACGAGGCGGATATTTTCGAAATCATCAGGAAAAGCGCGGCGGACGTTGTTCTGACAGATCAACATCAACTTGGAAGCCTCTCACGATTTCGTCGAGCTGCCTGGCTGCTAGCGACAGCGGGAATTCCCATTGCGAAGCATAGTTTCGGCGACCTCGGAATATCCACTGCAGCCGGAATGCACGTGATCGCCAGCTGCCCCAACTTTTCAAAGGCTAATCAGACCCACTTGACCATCCTGGCTGACGACATCATCGATGGTGGGTTGCCGACATTTGATTGCGGGTGCCTTGCTGTACCGGAGGCGCCAGGCTTGGGAGTGAAGCTTGACTACCAACGCCTCCAGACGTATGCCCGCCAATACGAGGAGCGCGGTGAGTTCCCAAGCTACGGAGAAGGACAAGATTTGGTGAGAAGACTCGATATGGCGGACTTATCTAAGGCGAGGACAGGACGATGAAGCTCGATGGACGAGTAGCGGTTATCACAGGCTCGGATTCAGGAATAGGCAGAAAAGGAGCCCACGTGTTTGCCGCCCAAGGCGCGCGCGTCGTCATCGCGGAGGTCAGCGAGGCAACTGGCCGTGAGACGCAAAAGCTTATTGAAGAATCCGGCGCTGAGGCGCTATTCATACGCACCGATGTCTCAAACAACGCTGAAGTAGAGCGGATGGTAAAGCTTGTGAGCGGCAGATTCGGGCGTCTTGATATTCTCTGGAATAATGCGGCCACAACGAAGCTTTGCAACGAGCAAGATCGCCCAGTTCATCAACGCAATCTGCCCGGGCTTTGTGTCCACGGAGCCTCAAATGGAGTGGTTACGCAAACCCGGATCTCAAGAGATCATGAAGGCTTTGCACCTTCTGCCCGTCGCCACGCCGGAGCAGATTGCTCCGTTTGTGGTTTACCTTGCCAGTGATGAGTCAGCGGTCGTTACCGGAGGCGTTTTCCCGATCGATAGCGGTTACATGGCCTTCAAGGCCAACGTTGACCTCATGGGGGTTGTCAGCAGTTAGGGCTTGTTTTAACTGGCGAAGTACGCTTCTGTTCTAACCATCAACGAATAGGTGCAACGTCCATGCGGGTTCCTTTGGTCTTGAAAACAAGGTGGTTTTGGTATTCCATGCTCTGTGTCGCATGCTGGGGAGGATGGACCGTTTTCGGAAAACTGGGTTCAGAGGAAATCCCGGCGCGGACCATGCAATTCCTGTTTCCCTTCGGATGTTTACCCGTGGCAGTTGTCCTGCTCTGGCCGCGTCGATTTAGATTTGAAAAAAGTGGAAAGGGGATCTTTTACGGCCTTGCCAATGGGATTCTTGCCGGTATCGGCGGAATAGCACTCTTTGCCGCGTACCAAACTGGAGGCAGTACGGCCGTGATTACCGCGGCGACCGCCATGTATCCGCTCTTCGCGGTTTTCCTCGCGGTCCTTGTGCTCCATGAGAGGCTGACCAAATTGCACATCTTGGGTTTGGTCTTCGCGGCGGCAGCCTTCGTGCTTTTTTCCATGTAGGAGGGCATTTTTGCATTGAATTTACCGCCTTGGTTTTGGCTGGCGATTATCGTTCTTGTGAGCTGGGGGGTAGTAGGACTACTCCAGAAGCTTTCCACGAATCATCTTTCGGCTGAGACCGCGTTCGCATGGCTCGTTGTTGGATTTTTTATTCTTGATCCCTGGCTCTATTCCAAGCCTTCCTTTCTGCAATATTCGGTGAAGAGCCTGACTTGGGTTTTGCTGAGTGCTTTCTTGAATGGCCTTGGAGCTTGGGCGTTGCTTGCCGCTATGAAAAACGGGGGGAAAGCCTCGATCGTGGTTCCACTTACTGCCCTATATCCTATTGTGACGGCATTACTTGCTGTTACCACCTTGCACGAAATAGTAACAAGGGCCCAGGCTGGCGGCATTCTCTGTGGGCTAATCGCTGCGGGGTTGCTTTCGACATAGAAATGGACACCCCGCGGAGGAGCTGTTGCAAGAACCGAGTGGTAACTCAAAAATAGGCCAAGAAAGTCGCTTCGCCCTCGCGTTTGTTGCAACCCAGCCGCGTAGCGCGATGACGGGACGTCAAAGGCGGCGACACAGATGCAGCACATAAGGGTGAATGAATGAGCAGAAAATATATCGCGATAGCTTGGATTGTACTGACCATCATGGTGGGTCTGGGAGCAAGAGCCGCTCCTGTTAAGGTGAGCAGCGGAGGCTGGATCGTCACGGCCGCTCCAGAAGCCGGAGTGTTGAGCATCAGTCGTGGAGACGTGGGGACGATTTTGAAAGAGGTTCGGCTGAATCTGCGCGGCGAGCACGGGCTGCAGCAGTTGAAAGGATGGTCGGTAGAAACGCAGGGGGAAAACAACTCTCCATTCGTACATCAGAACCCCGAATTACCTGGCTCTTCAAGTTGAGTCCCGAAGTATTGAGAATCTCCGCAACCACGGCAGAAGGCGTACTGACGGCGGAAGCACCAGCCACGCCAGATCGAATCGTCGCACGGCTGCTGGATCCGCAGGGCGTGCCGGTGAGGCGGGTTGGGACAGATGAAGTCAAAAGCATGTATGGGGGGAATGAGACGAGCAACCCTTCCTTTCTCCCTCGACGCAATCCGCAGGTTATGTACTTCGCCCTGGGCCAGGTGTCGAGCTCCAATCTCCATAGTCTTTTTGACCGCCGGACTGACACCGCGATAGATTTCCCGGAACGGACCCTGCTGCTGTGCAGCGGGCAGAATTCCAACCTGCTTGATGTCACGATCCCTGTATGCGGCAACGCCCGCGTGCGAATCCTTTCCAACTACTTCACCAAGACCTTGGGCCTACCTTACTACGTTCCCTTTGACGACTCGTACTTCCGTGCGGCGCCGGTAGTTTGGGATAGTTGGGACGACTACTACAGTGCTGTGACGGAAGAGGACATTGTCCGCAATACGGACTGGATCGCCGCAAACCTCAAGCCCTATGGCTTCGAGTACATCCGAGTGGACGACGGCTACGATCGGGGAAAGTACGGGGAGCACTATTGGATTAAAAACTGGAACAAGCGGAAGTTCCCGCAAGGCCCACACTGGCTGGCCAGTTATATCCACTCTAAAGGGCTGCGTGCGGGAATGTGGATAGTCCCCAACGCTTACGCAGGAGCTCTCGATCAGCATCCAGGCTGGTATTGCGGTACAAAGGCCTCTTCGGGCGAGCCTATCCGGGAACCTGCGAGGCGGGGCCGTGCCCACGTGACCCGTTCTACACACAAGCGGGCATCGTCCTGGACTACAGCACACCTGCTCTCGATTCCACTAACCCCCAAGTCCTGGACTTCCTTAGGAAGGAATTCACCATACTGGATGGCTGGGGGTTCGATTATTACATGTTCGATGGGGAGTACGCCATTCCCAAGTATGTGCCGGGCGTTGACCGGACGCGACTTTTCAACAAGTCAATCAGCCCCCTTACCGCTTATCGGAACAGGCTGAAATTAATCCGTCAGACAATTGGCCCAAGACGCTTCATCGAAGGCTGTCCGGCCGGAACACCTCTGAATGGAATCGGGTACTTCGATGCTTACTTCAACGGGCAGGATCTCTATCCGAGCTGGCAGGGAATGTATCCGCTATTCAGCTCGATTAGTGCCAACGGATTTTTGAACCATATCGTCGTCTATACCATGCCCGGCGAGGGAATGGCGATAGAGCCCCCTGTGACCGTAAAGGAAGCAGAAAAGAAGATGGTACCCGAAGTTGTGGAAGTAGCCCGTACCCGGGAGAATCCCATGCGGGGATTCGGCACCACGCTGGCGGAAGCTCGTACGGTAGTCAGTTACGTTTCCCTAACTGGAGTAGCCTATACGTTGAGTACGGAAATGTCCAAGCTCCCGGAGGCGAGAGTTAAGCTATTGAAAATGACGCTACCCACGATGCCCATTTTCCCCATTGATCTGTTCAGTCGTGGAACCGACATCCAGTGGGACACCTTCAAACGAGAGCAGCAGCAACTCGGAGGTCAACATCGGAAGCCACTGATTCTATAGAACAACGACACGATTAGACGGGCCTGAGCCTCCGAAAAACATTGGCGTTTCCGCGAATCTGGAGAACGACCTTGCTCAAACCAGCCTTGATTCCGAGGGCATTCCCGCTCTGACCCCCGAGTTTCTGCTGCTCTCCTATTGCGCGAGAGCATAAAAATCCGGGGGGAGCTATGCAGCCTTTTTATTCTCTCCAGCATTGGGCTTGTGAAAGGCCGGATACCATTTCCGAAAGGTTCGGTCGAGATCATCGTTCAGCACTTTTATGCGCATCCGCAGAAGTAAATGCGCACCCCGCTTCGTCCACTGCATCAGTTGGCGCTTGACCATGCGCTTGCTGATCACCTCGTTCACGGCCGATTCAATAAACGCGGACGCGATGGAGTCCTCGTTGCGCCAGCGCTCCCCGTAGTTGGGAATGAATCTCTGGTTGGCCGTGATATAGGTATGGAATTCACCTATGGCCTTGGCCAACTTTCGCCCCGGCTCGTTCCATTTCTCCTGATTGCCCAGCAACGTTTCCACATCTTCGATCTCTTCCAAGGCTCAGAAGACATTTCCATGCCAGAAAAAGTGCTTAATACCTTCCAGGAGCTTTTCCGTACCAAAGCCATGGAAGTGACGGGCGGCGAAATCTCAACGTATCGTTGCTTGGCTTACGTGGCCCAGACGATGGAGCATCGCTGGAGCTTTCATCCCCTCTCTCAATGGGCTTCCGTTTACACACAAAATGCCGCTTGACCTCGGCGGACGAAGAGGACTTCGGTAGTGGGGTCTCTTTAGCGGTGGACACTGAGCCTGAAATTGAGCCGATCGAAGCTCCCGATGAAGACCAACGCTCACTCTTTTATTCGAGACCGGAAGTCGGCCTGCCCATCACCTTGGTGCCCTATGAGGGGTGGGTTCCTCATGCTGCGCACGATCCTAATTCGGTATCCCTTCCTGAACTAATGGAAGGATTGATTGACATCGTAGCTACCGAAGGACCTATCGTCTGCCGCCGAGCCTATTCGCTTTACAACAAAGCTGCCGGCAATGCGCGCCTTGGAAGCCAGATCGTGGGCCTGATGAATCGTGCGATTTACCGAGCCGTCAGATTAGGACGCCTCCAACAGAACGATGAGCATAGGGGAGGCGGCCAAATCAACCAAATTGTGCGGATCGCGGGCGCTCTGGAGGTAGTCATTCGGCAGCGCGGCCCGCGCACACCCGAAGAAATCCTTTCGCTCGAAATAAGATCCGTTCGGGACCCCCTGGTCAGCGAGGACCCAACGCTCGGAGAAGATCAGCTCGTTCGTCGCCTGGCGTAAGTCTATGGCATCAGGCGCGTGACTGCCCAGATACGCAAACTCCTTCTCGGGTGATTACGTAGCGCCGAGAAAGCCAAGCGTAAATGCTGAAACCAGCGGGTGTATCCGGGACTCAGGCTCCTCGTCGGTTGTAGAACGTAGGGGGGACAGTGCCGTGAATGCTGGGTGTTCTGCATTGTTTATTTGGGAGATGAAGGTCTCGACCGACTTTGCTTCTTCCGGCGTGCAAAGGCGGGCAAGGTCTATGCCCAACAGGAACGCACCTGCTGCTTCAAAGCTCACCCCCGCATCAAAAACTGCGTCGCTGAACCGGCGGTCACCACCTTGTTCATAATACCTGAGGAGGGCTCCGATAACCCAGGCTGCCTTGCAACGACATCATTTCCCGGATTTGGTCGTAAATGCCGTCTCGCCAGAACCGCCGCTCCGCTGGCGTCGAGCCTCGATTTTTTGCAAGACACCTTTGAAAAAATCCACTTCCAAGACCTTCTCTGCCAGCAGCCGCTTCAATTGCTGGGCCTGTTTACGGAAGGACACCTCGTGTGTGCTGGGTCGTGCCAACTCTTCCCCAGACTCTGCCAGATCGAGCTTCTTGCGCCACTCGTAGTGAACCCCTGAAAGCAAGACAGAATTAGGCGGCAACGGGGGTGATGTGCGCGGCCGCGAACTCGTCGGGTGTTCGATAATCCAAGGCGGAATGAATCCGCTGCTGGTTGT
>JBOGJX010000267.1:0-8329 GCA_050745285.1 Terriglobia bacterium | reverse complement strand
GCGCCGGCTCGCGTTTTTCAGGTCTGCGGCTTTCCGCCTAGCCACGGCACGCTTTCTGTGCCGCGGCTACCACTTGAGCACGCAGTAAGTATCCCCCGGCAGCGCCGGGGGAACTCCTAATTGCATTAGAGTTATCCATTGTCCTGAGCCTTCAACGCACGACCCCCATCGATTGAACCGTGACCGAATTGGGTATCTCCGCCGGCGAAAGCACTACGAGCTTGGGCAGAAATGGCTCGAGCAGCCGGCGGAGGTGAAAACGGGCGGGCGAGCTGCAAAGGAGCGCGGGGCAGGCGAGCGTGACCTGCTCGCCCATAAAGGCGCGGAGCCCATCGAGGACCCGCCGCAGATAGGAAGCCTGCGCCGTCGAGGGACGGCTCTGCGAACCCTGAGATTCAAAAACCTGATGAATCTGTTCCTCAAGCTGGGGATCCATCGTGACTACGGTTAGCTTTCCTTCTTCGTTTAAGAGAGGCTGGACCAGTGAGCGGCCGAGCGCCTGGCGCGCCGCTTCCACCAGCATGACCGGGTTCTTGCCCACGGCGGATGCATCAAGCAGCGCCTCAAGGATGGCGGGTAGGTCGCGGAGCGAGACTTGCTCGCGTAAAAGCTGCTGAAGCACCCGATGCACTTCGCCGAGGCTGAGAATCTTGGGCACCAGCTCCTCCACCAGCTTGGGCTGGGATTCCGTGATCGAATCGAGAAGGCGCTTGGTCTCCTGGCGAGTCAACAGCTCGTAAGCGTAGCGCTTAATCAACTCCGCCAGATGGGTGGCAATCGCCGACGTCTGGTCCACCACCGCGTAGCCGCTCGCCAGAGCTCGCTCGCGTTGACCCGGATCAACCCACTTCGCCGCCACGCCAAAGGCGGGCTCCCGTGTCTCTCTTCCTTCGAGCGGCGGCGCCTGCGATTCCGCGCTGATCGCAAGCAGGGCGCTCCCTTCCGTCTGCCACCTTGCAATCTCAACACCCCGCAGGCGGACCACATATTCCTTAGGCTTAAGCTGCGGATTATCCGTAATGTGAACCGGAGGGATTACGAACCCAAGCTGCATCGCCAGATGCCGCCGCAAGGCCCGGACGCGCTTCAGCATCTGGCCGCCCTGGGACTCATCCACCAATGAAACCAGCGCGTAACCCACTTCCATGCTGAGGTCATCCAGCTTCGGCATGGAAGGCGGCGCATCGGCCGACTTAGGCTTTCCGGCCGCGGCTTCAAGCTTCTGGGCCGCCTCGTCCGCCGCCGCGCGGCCCTTTGACTGGCGCGCCAGGTACGCCATCACGGCGGCAACCAGAAAGAAGGAGAATTTCGGCAAGCCGGGTATCAAGCCTAGAGAGAACATCACCCCGGCAGCGATCCAAAGCGGGCGGCTGCGCGGCAGTAATTGACGGCCAAGGTCTGTTCCGAGACTCGCTTCCGACGCGGCTCGCGTCGCCACCATGCCGCCCGCCACAGAAACCAGAAGGGATGGCACGATGGTGACTAGCCCGTCGCCCACCGTGAGGATGGTATAGGTGCGCAGCGCGTCCTGGAAGGACATGCCAAGATAAAAGATGCCGATGAGGAACCCGGCCCCGATATTGATGACCGTGATCAGTATAGTGGCAAGGGAATCGCGCTGGCTGAACCGCGCTGCGCCATCCATCGCGCCGTAAAACTCGGCTTCTTTGGCAATCTGGGTGCGGCGGGTCCGCGCCTGAGCCTCATCAATCAGGCCCGCTCCTAGGTCCGCGTCAATCGCCATCTGCTTGCCGGGAAGAGCGTCCAGGGTAAAGCGTGCGGTGACCTCCGCGATGCGCACGGCGCCGTGGTTGATCACCAGAAATTGGATGGCAATCAGCGCCAGGAAGATGACGAAGCCAACGATATAGTTGCCGCCCACTACGAACTGCCCAAACGCTTCGATGACCTTTCCTGCCGCGGCCGGACCCTTGTTCCCGTCGAGAAGAATGCGGCGGCTGCTCGCGAGGTTCAAAGACAGGCGGAACAGAGTCAAAAGCAAGAGAAGAGAGGGAAAAACGGAGAACTGCACTGGCCGCTGAATGTACATCGAAACGAGCAGGACCAACACGGAGATGGTGATGCTCACCGACAGAAGAACATCCAGCAGGATGGCCGGGATCGGCACAAGCATGATGAAGACCATCGCCACACCAATGACCGGAACAATCCAATCATGGCTTGAGTGGCCGCTGGCGGGCTTGGAATGGGTTAGTGGCGCCATCGCTTCAGCCTTGTCTTCTTGAAGAATTCGGGCCTCGGGGTTGCGATTTTTCAGCCGTGCGAGTCCGCGCCTGAGCGCGGAAAATGAACGCGAGAATCTCCGCCACCGCAACGTACAACGCGGGGGGGATTGTCTGGCCGACCTCAACCGCCCTGTAGAGCGCGTGCGCCAGGGGCCGGTTTTCGATAATGGGCACGCCGTGCCAGACGGCTTCCTGCCGTATTTGCTGCGCAATAAGATTGCGCCCTTTGGCTACCACGACGGGCGCGCGCATGACGCCCGGCTGGTACTTGAGAGCGATCGCGTATTCCGTGGGGTTGGTAATCACCACCGTGGCCTTCGCCACGTCGCGCATCATCATGCGGCGGCGCATCTGCCGCTGGATCTTGCGGATTCGAGCCTTGATTTGCGGGTTGCCAATGATGTCCTTGTTCTCTTGAAGAATCTCTTGCCGGCTCATGCGCAACTGGCGCGAGAGCTGAGTGCGTTGAAGGAGGTAGTCAAACCCCGACCAGGCAAGAAAGACAGCGCCCGACTTCCATGAAATTTCATACATGCGCTCCATCAGCCACGCAATGGTCATGTGGGCGGGCGCCATCGTCGAAAGCACAATCCAGTTCCAGTCACGAGCCACCATCGCATAGGCCAGATAGCTGATGATGGTCATCGGGATCACCGACTTGAGCAAGTTACCGATGGCCCCCACCGAAAAGAGCTTGCCCAGGTTTGAGGCCGGACTCAAACGGCCAAAGCTCGGCTGCAAGGCTTCCGTGGCAAAGACAAATCCTCCCTGCCCCAGGTTTCCCAGGACGGAAACCACCAGAGCCAGCAGAAGACACGGAAGCGTCCAATACCCCGTAATGCGCACGGTCCTTTCCACAATATAAAGAATGTTTTTGTCACTCCCCGTCGAAGCCATGGCCAAGCCCTGGCTGAATAGGCTCTTCCATTGCGCGAGAAAGCTCACGGCAAATCCGTGGAGCACCATGACGATGGCAATCAGGGCCAAGGCTCCTGGTAGTTCCTTGCTGCGCGCAATTTGACCTTTATCGCGCGCTTTCTTCCGCTTATAAGGTGTTGCTTGTTCTGTCTTGTCGTCCGCCACCGCCGCCGCGTCTCCTTACCACACGTGCAGCACATGCACGGTGGTTACCAAGGCCCGGCTGAAGTACCCACTCAGCAGGCTGGGCCAGAAGCCAAGGGAAATAATCAACAGGCCGATTCCCACCAAGATCTTGATGGAAATCGAGGTGAAAACCACCGGAAACTGCGGCGCCGCCTTATTAATAAAACCGAGCGAAAGGTCCGTGAGAATGGTGGCCAACAGGATTGGCGCCGCCAATTCGATTCCAATAATAAAGATGGACCCGGAGGCCTGCATCAGCCGCATCATTCCCGCTTCGCTCAGCTTGGCCGCTCCAATCGGCAGGTACGTGTAACTCTTCGCCAGAGCGAGCAGCATCCACCGGTGCATTCCGAGTTGGAGGAAGAAGAGAAGCGCCAGCGTCTGGTAGAACACCGCAAGCACTGGCGAAGCGGCCTGCGTCGTAGGATCAATCGACGTCTCCATGGAGTAGCCCAATTGGAACCCCGCGACGGTCCCCGCCATCTCAATCCCTTCGAACGCAAAGTTCATGACGAGGCCGATCATCAACCCCACGAGCGCCTCGCCCCCTATCATCTCCACCCATCCCACAAGGTCCGGAACGGTGGGAAGCGAATGGAAAATGGGAAGCAAGACCGCCGTCACCGCCACCGTCAATCCCGCTTTCACCGGCATCGGGATGGCCGTGCTGCCAAAAAACGGCGCAAAAACCATCAACATGCCCACCCGCGTCGCAATCAGAATGGCCTTGTCAAGATTGGCCGCGAGGAGCGTCTGCAGTTCCATCCTTCTCCGTTATCCGAGATAGGGCCGGAAATTCGAAAACAGCAAAAGCGCAAAGGCCAGGAGCTTGCGCATCAACCAGGGCATCATGATGTAAGTCACCAGTCCGACCGCCGCCAGGCGCGGAACGGTGCCAATCGTCATCTCCTGAATGGAGGTCATCACCTGAAGGACGCTGGTCACGAGGCCCACGATGATCGCCACGATGAGGATCGGCGCGCACAGCCAGACCGTCACTTCGAGCGTCATCCGGGCCAGCATCACCACGCGTTCCGGAGTCATAAATTCTCCTTCAACATCCTGTTCCGAAAAGTTCGGCCAAGACCCCTCACCCGGCTCGCTAAGCTCGCCACCCTCTCCCCAGGGGAGAGGGCAGGAATCACGCATTCCCCGAGAATCCCAGCCCTCTCCCATTGGGAGAGGGTGGCCCGCTAGGGCCGGATTAGGGGAAGGCGCTAGGTAAACCGAAAAATAAAACATAGCCGAAGCTTACAAAACTGTGCACGTCAATAAAAACTTTTCACCAACGAGCCAACCACAAGACTCCAGCCATTCACCATGACGAATAAGAGAATCTTGAGAGGGGTCGAAATGACCGTCGGAGGCAACTGGAACATTCCGACGGACGTGGTGACCGATGCCACCACCAGGTCGATCACCATGAATGGCAGGAAGAGTACCAACCCGATCTGGAATCCGGCCTGCAGTTCGGAAATCATGTACGCCGGAATGACAACCCGCATCGGAAGATCCTGCGGAGTGCGCGGTTGAGGCAGCTTGGCCATACTCATGAAAACGGCCAAATCCTTCTCGCGCGTATATTTCAGCATAAACGTCCGCATCGGCTTCGCGCCGTCGTCCAGAGCTTGCCAGACCGTGATCCTGCCTTTCTCCATGGGCACAACCGCGGAGGTGAAAATCTGCGCTCCCACCGGCTGCATGATGAAGTACGTCAGGAAAAGAGCCAGGCCAATCAGCACCTGATTGCTGGGTGCGCTCTCGGTTCCAATCGCCTGGCGCAAAAAATGGAAGACCACGAGGATGCGAACAAACGGCGTCATCGAAAGCATGAGCGCTGGGATCACGGTAAGGACGGTGAGCAGAACAAGAATCGTCCATGGCAGCGAGCTGCCGCCGGGAAGCCGCAAGCCGGCTGCCGCCCTGGGGGGAACGGCGAGAGCCGGAAGACTGAACGCCAGGAACATCCCCAAGAGAGCTCCGGCCCCCTTCGCCGCGCGCCGGAAGCCTATTGCCATATCTTATATTCCTCAGGATCAAACACCCCATCCGGCGCCGCTCCCGGAAGCGATTCCCCGGCGTCTACGAGCGAAGGGAGCCGAGTCAATAGAGAGATGGAATTGCCCGCCGCGCCCAGCAGAAATCTCTGGCCCTCCACCCGGACGACAGCCAAATATCTGCGGTCGCCAAGGGCGAGAGTCTCGCACAGACGCATGGATTTTTCCTTGCGCCTGAAGCGAATGCTCTGCCCGGTGTTCATCAATTTCCCGATCGCCGTAATGATGAATCGCAGCATTTTTTTACCTTCAAAGTGAATCGCCGCGCTTGGCGTTGAAGCTATTCCAGGTCACTGATGCGAATTGCAAGGCGCGTCCCCAAGACGTCAAACTCAGCCCGGGCGATCTTCGCTCCGTTGATCCAGACGGGCACCGCGCCCGTTGCGTTGTTCTGGCTCTCGATGACCGTTTCGACGTCCAGCGCCAGCAGGTCCCGCACCTTGAATCCCGTCACGTTTACGGCAACGCTCAATTGGCATGACAGCCCGGAGATGGCAGCCCAGGGGTCTTCGGGCGGAGGGGCAGGCGCGGGCTTGAGATCGGTCTCAGTAACGGGGTTTTCTGCTCCCATGGACGGCGCCTCATTGCTGAATCAGAAAGTCAGTAAAATAAATATCAACTACGCCGAGTTGCGGAATGCGCTTCTGTAAAACAGTCAGCAATTGCGCCTTGAGTTTGGTTTTCCCGCCCACCGCCAGAAGGTCGCTCGACGGCCAGGTGGTGAGGGCATCCAGAATAGCGTCACGAATCTCAGGAGTCAGCGGAGAGTCCTTTGCTCCCTCGCTCGCTTGGGGCATGGGCTTATCGAGACCTAGCGTGATATCCACCCGAAGGAACGAGTTATGGTCCGCGTCGGCAAGGTTCACCACAAACGTATCCAGGCGCAACGTGGCGACCGGAGCGGCGTCCCCCTTCTTTATTTTTGCTGGAACCTTTGCCGGACGCTTCGAGCTCGCGAGCGCTCTATGCGTCATAAACCAGTAGCCGCCGGCCAGGCATAGAACCACGGCGATGACGACGATGACGATTTTGAAACCCGGCTTCTTCGGCGCAGGACTAGGGCTGCTTGCGGCTGCCTCTTTGGATGTCTCTGGCATACGCTCAAGCCATTTGCAACTAGTCAGCCAAACTAGAGGGGTGATCGGACAATGGGCGTGTTGCGGCGATTTTCTGGAAGGCGCTTGTTACTGCAGACTTACGGAAAAACGATTGCACATGGGGCTGCGCCATTCCTCATCTGCTGGCAACCCGCACAATCATACTAAAGAAATCTCATGAGAGTTTTCTTGGAATGCGCCCCAGATCTTCGGGTACCATCTGCCGCTCCGCCGCTGGCGGTGTGGAATGGGGGCGCCATTCCGGGCAAAAGCTCAAGTTTTAGTATCATCGCTGCGCGAAGGCTCAGCCTCGCAGGGGCGCTGCTTGCTGCGCTCGAACCCGGTGGGCGCAGCAAAAGCGACTCTACGGCACAACGAACGGCACATCCTCAACGCCCTGCTAGCGGATGCGGACTATGGGATCATGTTCAATGTTGCTTGAACAACGCTGTTGAACGTGGTAAAGGCTTTGGCGTTGGCTTCGTATCCGGTTTGCTGCAGGATCAGGTTCGAAAACTGCGAAGAGATATCCACGTTGGAGCCCTCGAGGCCGCCGCCGGTAAGCGTCCCACGGCCGCCTGTCCCCGGAACGCCAACCGTCGGAAGACCAGAAGCAAGGCTCGCCATGTAATTGTTGGAGCCGATACGCAGAAGGCCCTGCGAATTCGGGAATGTGGCCAAGGCGATTTGGCCAATGGCGAGGGTTTGCCCGTTGGTAAAGCTGCCTTGGATGGTACCGTCTGACTGAATCGAAAAGGTTGAAAGCGAGCCGCTAGCAAATCCATCCTGCGTCGCGGAAGACGCCTCCGATGTGCCCGCGACCTGCGATACAAGCGGATTCTTACTGGCATCGTAAAGGTTCCAGTTAAACTTCTGGTTGCTGGCCCCGTCGGCAAAGCCGTAAGTTGCATTCATATTAATACCCGTCACGTTGCCAGCGGGCGCAGTGAGCTGGCCCGCACCGTTAAAAGTAAGCGTGCCGCTGGATAGCGTTACAGGGCCCGTTGCACCTGTCATGTCAGCCTGCGGAATCGTAATCGAATAATTCCAACTGTTCGCCGCCGCCTTGGTGAAGCTATAGGTCAGCAGGTGGCTGGTTCCCAGCGAGTCATAAATTTCCACGGTCGTGTTGAAGGCCGGACTGGTCGTCAAGGCGCTGGAATCGAGGTTCATGTTGACCTGGACGTTTTGCGTCGATTGGGGCGGATCGATCTGGCCGCGGTTGATCGCCAACGGACTCAGCACTCCATTGTTGTTCACAATACCGTTGGTCGCCAAATACCCCATGACGTTCGCGCCGTCCTGGGTCACCAACTGGCCCTGGGGATTAATCGATAAGTTGCCGTCGCGCGTGTACTGAGCGACCGCTCCCGAGTCGACCTGAAAGAACCCGTCGCCTTCGATGGCCACGTCGGTGGACACGCCGGTGCTCTGCACGTTCCCCTGTGTAAAGTTAGTAGATGTGGCGTCCAACTTGACGCCCAGACCGGCCTCGATAGGATTGCCCCCGCCGCTTGAGCCGAGCTGCTGATAGAGAAGATCGGCAAACTCTGGCGAGATTCCCTTATAACCCACCGTATTCATGTTCGCCAGATTATTCGAGATGATCGACAGCGCCTGATTGCTGGCCTCAAGTCCTGAAACCGGAATCGAAAAAGATGGCATGGTTTTTCTCCTCGTTGAACTTTAGGTCTCGTTCTGAAATAACGCGAACAAGTCACGAAGGGTGGTAGCCACTGCACGATTTGCGTGCCGTGGGCTTTTCCTTTGCCGATCCAAGAGCCCACGGCACAGACCCCGTGCCGTGGCTACCGCTCTGCATACT
>JBOGJX010000266.1:0-4983 GCA_050745285.1 Terriglobia bacterium | reverse complement strand
GAGTTAGAACTCAGCCAGAGAATAATCTGAGGCTCGATCGCGGCCCCTTCCTTCAAGGCTAATGCCTCAGGCAAATGCAGCGCCACATCAAAACGAAACCACGGGGAGCTTGCCGTTTGGGTGATGGCGGCCTTCCAAGAATACTCGATAGGCTTGCCACCTTTTTGCGTCGCTTGACTTGTACCGGACAGAAGCAAAGCCGCGTTGCCGGAGGCGTTTGAGCGGGTTGCCGATTTTATCTGGAAATCAAAACTCGGGCCAAAAATCAGGCGATTGCCCGGAAGGGATCCCGACGCCCAGCCGCCCTGGTCATTCCTCACTAGGCTCTGGAATTCCAGCCGTCCACTCGGTTGAGTGAAGATCAGTTTCTGCGATTCATTGGCCAGAATCCACGGACCCGCTGAGAGTCCAGGTTCCGTAGTGCCGTTCTGCAGGACCGCATAGGGCCGCTCCGCGGCGTTGGCCCTGACCAGCTCCTCCGTCGAGAGCGCTCCAGCGATTTTTAAGAAGGTGCGGCGTTTCATGATTGCAGGTCAACCTGAAGTGCGGAAAGCAGCTCGCTGACGGCAAGATATTGTATCAACGAGGGGCGCCTTGCATGTGTGATGAATGCGACCGGCTCGCCGGCGTCTGTGTGAAACCCCTGGGTTAAGAGGTCTTCAGGCGGAAGGGCGGGGTTTTAACCCCGCCACAACAGGGACCTTCTACTTCTTCCTTTGTCTCACGCCCAGATCAGGTTGCGGCTGCAACCTGATCTGGGCGTGAGACAACAAAAGAAGAGGGCGTCCGGAGCGATGGGGGTTAGAACCATGCCCTTCCAGTTTCCCCGGCGTGTTCATGAATAATCCACCGTAAAAACCCACCTTCCAGAGGCTCGCGCAAGCGTTTTTCAGCAATTCCTCTCCCTAAAACGTGACCCGCATGCTGAATTGGATGTTTCGCGGCCCACTGGCGCTTGTCACGGCGCCGAAGCCACACGCGAACGGGCTCGGACAACCAGGAGATTCCGCCGCCTCAAACGGTACGGTGAACGGAGTTCCGCCGACAGGCGCGCCTACGGGCGCCTGATAAATATGGCGGTTGAAAATGTTAAAAAACTCGGCCCTGAAGTCGATGCCTACTCTTTCGCCGTAGAGGAAGGTCTTCTTGCCCAGGGTGAAATTCTCGTTCATTGCGGTAAAACCCCTGGCGTGAGGCAGCGTCCGGCCCTCATTGCCGAACGTGAAGGGCGCCGGCAGGCTGAAAGCGTTGATGTTGTAGAAGGGCGTCGAGGCGGGTTGGAAATTTGAGCCCTTGTTGGTTTCGGGTACTCCGGGAACCAGGTTCACCCTTGCGGCGCCGGTGAATTCGCAGCCGGCAAAAAGGATCTGCCCGGCCGTCCCGCTGCATGAAGTGTAAACGACCAGAGGATTACCGGAGGAGTAGCTTCCGATGCCTGCAACGTACCAGCCCTTGGCGAGGCGGTCGGCATACCCCAGATGATTCATGAAACGCTGGCCGCTGCCCAGCGGCAATTGGTATACGAAGCTATACGTAAGGGACTGGGGCGTATCGAGCTCGCTGAGAGATTTTTCGGCTGCCCGGTCATAGGAATTCTGCCCGATGTAGGAGTTGTCGCCGATAAATCCACCCGCGCCCTGCCCCATCGACTCCGCGTTCGTGATGTCCTTGGAAACGGTGTAGGAAACCAGGAAGCTCAACCCTTGAGACAAGCGCTGGGTCACGCTCACCTGCATCGCGTGGTAAATGGAGCTGCCGGTCCGGTCTGGGGTGAATGAGTTGTCCTCCTGATTAAAGTCGCCGTATTGCGGGAAAGGCCGCAACGCCTGCGCGAGCGTTCCGGTAAATCCGGAGTACGGTGATCGGACTCCAGCCGCTATTGCCGCCGGGCAGGAGCCGTTGGTGAGGCAACTGACGTTCATCGTGAGATCGTTGCCCAATGAGAGGAAGGAAGGATTCACCTGGTTCGGAATGATGTTGAGCGCGGGAAGGAACGTTCCCTTGGAGCCGACATAGGCCACGCTCACCAGAAGATTTTTCGTAATCTGCCGTTGCACGTCCAGGTTCCAGTTCTGAATCTGGGCGGGCTTCACGTCCGGCGGCACCAGGATCACGCCGCCGTTTCCGTTCTGTCCCTGCGGCGTTAACGGTCCCGTCGGAGGGACGAGATGCGGCATGCCGTTATCAATCTGGAACGGCGCTCCGTTGCCGGTCTGTAAAGTTTCGCTGTTAAAGAAACCGAGGCTGTCCTGATCAGCAAAAGAACCTTCCTTCAGCGGCTCATAGTAAATGCCGTAACCGCCCCGGATCACCGTTTTGTCATTGAACCCATAGGCAAATCCTACGCGCGGCGCAAAGTCCTTAGTGTAAATGTTCTGCGGCCGCGTTTTGCCGTTGCGACCGGGGCCGGAGCCGAAATAAGTGTAGGCGCCGGGAATGTTTCCGGCGCCGGGATTGGGAAGCGTGGGATCAACGTCCGAAAAGCGGTTGTGTGACTCGGTGGCCGGCACATCGAAGTCATAGCGCAGGCCATAATTGAGTGTCAGCTTTGGCCTGATTTTGAACGAGTCTTGCGCGTAGACGGCGTTGTTCTTGTAACGGATTCCACTGAAGGCGCCGTAGACCAGCACGCTCGAATGCACGATCCCGAACAGCGCGCTCGCAATCGCGTCCCCTGTGTTCGCCACGCCGGGAAGACCCGTCTCATCGGGCGCGAAGGTAAAACCGCCTGACGATTGAGTCAGGCGTCTGACGTTAAATTGCATCAGCCGGGTTTCCCCGCCGAACATGAAGTTGTGGCGGCCATGAATCCAGGTCACGGCGTCGTCAAACTGGAAGGTGTTGTCCGCAAACACCGAATCGCCACAGTTGCTGAGCGCCTGCCCCACAGGGTTGCTCTGAAAATTAAAACAGGGAAACGTTGTATTCTGCACGCCGGTGATGCCCAGCTTTTGCGGGTAGTTGCCGCCTATGCTATTCGAAAACTCACCCCGAAAACGCCGGGTAAAGCCGGCCAGAAACTGGTTGAAGACGTTGGGGGTGAAAATATAATAGTCAGCGAAGCGCGCGTAGCGCGTGTTCTGTGGGGTCGTCTGGCCGAAGAAAGGCCCGATGGACTCCGTGCCGCCCGTGCTTGTGTTGTCGTAATCAAAGCTGGCGGAAATTCTCTGCTTATCGGAAATCGCTTCATCGACCTTCACGTCAAATAGATTGGCCCTAGTGAACGAGACGGAATTCACCAGTGTATTGTTCGATGGAGCGCCATTGGTCGGGGGCAGCAGCCCGAACACCTTGCCCATAACAGCGCTGGGCTTATAGTTCGGATCATTGGAAAGAATGTTGCCGGGAATCGGCTGGTGCGTGGTGGGATCGTACAGTTGCACGGTCGGCAGCAGGGAGGAGAAATTCCCTTGCCGGAAGGTCTCCGAAGGGAAGGTCTGCACTGACGTCCCACCTGTATGGAACCGGAACCCCTAATAGTCGCCGAAAAAGAACGTGCGGTTGCGCCCGTCGTAGATTTTGGGCAACACCACCGGGCCGCCGACCGAAAACCCGAAGTCATTCTGAGTATCCGCTGACTTCTTCTGGCCGGCGGTATTGTTCACCCAACTGTTCGCGTCGAGCGCCGCGTTGCGGAGGAAGTCGTAGGCCGACCCATGCAACTGGTTCGTGCCGGATTTCATCGTCAGGCTGATAATGGCATCGCCGGTGAACCCGTACTGCGCCGGGAAGTTATTTTGCAGCGCCTTGAACTCCTGCACGGCTTCGGGCGAGATGCCTTTGTTCTCCTGGATATCCGGCGAAACCAGCGAGATGGAAATGCCATCCACCAGGATGTCCGCTCCGGTGATCTGACCGCCGTTCAGCTTATAATCGTCGGTACTGTTCGAGCCGGGGTTGTTGCCCAAGTTACCTACAAAACCAGGCACCAAGGCGATGAATTGCACCGGGTTGCGGATGGTCCCTGAAACTTCGAGCGGCAGCGAATCCACCAGGACGTTCGGAATCACCGTGCCGATTTCGGAAGTGGACGTCTGCAGCAGTGGTGCGCCGCCGCGCACCGTAACCGTTTGTGACACCTGGCCGAGCGTCATCGGAATGTTCAAGTTGGTCGTAGTTGCAACCTGGATGGTCACACCCGTCTGTTGAAACTTCTTGAACCCCTGCATCGTGGCCGCCACATCGTAAGAACCCGGCGGGAGGTTCGGGATCACGTAGAGTCCCGCGGCCGTTGAAGTACCGTTCACCACAAGACCCGTCGCGAGGTTTTTTGCGGAAACCGCCGCGCCTGCAATCGCCGCTCCGCTGGGGTCCGTCACGGTACCACTCAGTGTTCCTGTGCTCGCTTGGCCGAAAACAAGGGCCGCGGCAGAAGCCATTAACGCCGTAAGAAGCAAAAGTCGTTTATACATTAGAAGCTCCCCTTTCCCTGCGGTCTAGCGGCTTTAGGCGGTCCGGATAATCTGAATCCGGCCGGTCAATAATTACGGCTAAGAGTTGACGTGCACTGGGATCACTATTAAGGATATACCCTTTGGCGTTATGGAAACCAAAGACTTCCGGCCCCCGAACACGGCTGCCAAGGCGTATCGAGATAACCAGATCCTGCAGAGTTCCTCTCAAATACCAGGTACACAACCGGCCTTACCAAACTCTGAGAGGCTTCTCTCGTTAGAATCTTGGGCGATTATTATCAGTTTCTGATCTAGTTAAAAGGGCATCACGTGTGAATTCTTTGTTAATTCGACGTTAAACCGGAATCCAAGGCTTTGCGCATCCGGGCGGCTGCCTATTTGGTGGCTTTCAACACGCAGACTTCGCCGGCAGGAAGAGTCAACTCAGCAAGAGTGCTTCCCTTGTGGCGGGTTAATTTTACCGGCGCGTTGGCAAGAAGATCAGTCACACTCGTGTACTCTTCCCGGAAGCGGATCATCACGGCGTCTTCCCCGCCCCAATTTGTGAGAATTGCAAACGGGCCGGAAG
>JBOGJX010000265.1:0-5725 GCA_050745285.1 Terriglobia bacterium | reverse complement strand
CGGCGGGGTTAAAACCCCGCCCTGACGATCTCGGCGCCCGTGTTCGTGAATAATCATGGCAGGCCGTGGCCGGCGGCGATGGTTCCGACGGTCATAGACCGCCGCTACAATTGAAATTATGCTCAGTGAAATCGGGCGGCTCTTCGAGCGCACCGTGATCGGCGATTCTCCGTCCTCCTTGCTCAAATGGGGGAAGGCTGCGCCGCGACCGTTGATCCGGAGAATCCAAGCCGATGCGTTCCGCCAAACCGTCCGCTATGCCGCGCGCCATCAGAAGTTCTTTGCCTCGCAGTTGCGTGAGCGCGGATTGGATCCGCGCAAAATTCTTAGACCTGGAGACCTTGGGGATATTTTCACCACGCCGGAAGACGTCGTCTCGCGGCCGGCCGAGGATTTTCTCTGCCGCGAGCCGCAAGCCGTTTTTGAGACCACGGGCACGTCGGGGCCGCCCAAGCGGATTTACTTTGGCTACGACGAGCTTGACCGCTCCGCCCGCTATGAGGCGGCGGCGCTGAGTGAAAATGGCGTTCGCGCCGGTGACCGGGTGGTCTGCACGTTTGACGCGGGTTACTGGGTGAGCAGTTGGGTCACCTTCCTTGCGTGCAAGCATCTCGGCGTGCTCTGCTCGGCGGTGGGCAAGCCGCAACCGCGCGAACTTTACTCGAGGATGGGAATCTATCGTTACAACGTGATTGCCGCTGACCCCACGTGGCTCGTAAGCTTCACGGAAATCGCGGAGAAGGAGGGCACGTTCCCCGTGAAGCTTATCCTGGCCGCAGGTGACCGGATGACGGATGTCTACCGGAATTTCGTCCAGCAAGTCTGGAAGGCGCCGGTTGTTTTGGGATATGGCTCGACGGAGGCGGGCGGCGGCATGGGCATGGAGTGCCGCCAGGGTAAGGGCTATCACGTGGATGAGTTCAACTTCCTTTTCGAGATCATCAACCCGGATGCGGAGGGCTACGGCGAGCTTGTGTTCACCACGCTTTCGCGCCATACCGAGCCTTTTATCCGCTACCGCGCAAGGGACATCACGCGGTTCAATGTAAGCAAGTGCCTCTGCGGCACGCCCCTCGTGCGGCTTGACATGATCAAGGGGCGGCGCGATGAGATGGTGGTGATGGGCGCCGGCAACATGCATCCGGTGATCTTTGAGCGAATCCTGCACGACGTTGAAGGCATCAACGGAAACTGGCAGGTGGCCGTCCGCCAGGAAGGATTGCGGGACATCCTGGAATTCCGGCTGGAACTGACGAATGGTATTGATTCAAAGCGCGTGGAGGAATCGGTATCGCGGAACATTAAAGCGCGCTATCCCGAGATTTGGGCCAATCACGTCTGCGATATGTATCGTCTGGCATTCAAGTTCCTTCCCGCCGGTAATGCCCTTCCGGCGCGAAAGCCGAGGCGGCTGGTGGACGAGCGCGCAAGCGAATGAGGCAGTGACGAGCGACTAGTGACAAGAGGTTAGTGGTCCGTCGTTTGTTGTCCGTTGTGCGGCGCGAAGGACTCTGAACAACTGACAACGGACGACCGTTCATGTCCTTTTGCGACATCCGCAAAGCACGAAAGGGGCTCCGGAAGGGCATGGCTTTAGCCATGCCGTGAGCGTTGCCTCCTTACCCCCGTCCCCTCTCCCTTTGGGAGAGGGGGACCACGAAGTGGTGGGTGATGGCGTTTCCGGCACGGCCTAATCTTGAGAAAACCGGCCGTGCCCTTCCGCCCTTTTGACAGAACTTTTCGGAACAGTTTTCCAGGATAGGTAATCGAGCCGACCCAATGACCCTTGCGAAGTTCAAGAGCGCGCCTTCTCCCAAACCGGTGGTTTTTTGTGATTTTGACGGCACCATCACTATGACCGACGTCACAGACGTAATTCTTTCGCGGCTCGCGGACCCGGCCTGGCGGGAGATCGAGCGGTTGTGGAGGGGTGGGAATATCGGATCGCGCGAATGCCTTGAAAGGCAGCTCGCACTGGTCAGGACGACCTCGAAAGAGTTGAATGAGATCATTGATTCGGTGCCGCTCGATCCAGGATTCGCGGAGTTTGTCCGGTATGTCCGGAAAAACCGCGTCCCCTTTGTAGTGACCAGCGACGGCTTGGATTACGTCATCCGCAGGGTGCTTGCCCACTCCGGATTTCACGCCGGTCCGCGCAATGGCATCCATTTTTTTTCAACTTCCGGGCGTCTGGTGAAGGGACGGCTCTCGGTGTCCTTTCCGCACGCCGCGCCTTCCTGCACGCACGGATGCGCCACGTGCAAGCCGCACATCCTCGATAGCCAACGGGGCAGCCATTGGCCGGCGATTTACGTTGGCGATGGTCTTTCGGACCGCCATGCCGTGAAGCATGCGGATTTTGTTTACGCGCGGCAACCTTTGCTCGATCTGTGTCGCCAGGATGGCGTCCCCTGCCGGCCGTTTGAGACGTTCGCGGACATCACATCCGCGCTCTCGCGCTGGCGGGGCGGTGAGGCCGAAACGGAAATGCGCGAGGCTTCGCGCGCGCCGGCGCTTCAGTTATCATCATTGTAAAGGTAGCCACGGCACGCAGTGGGCGTCGTGGGCCTTTGTCCCGGTTTGGCAGAAACCCACCGCACACAAATCGTGCCGTGGCTACCCAGACTTGAGAACGCAGGAGATTTAAACTTGCCCATTACTGAAGCCGTGCGCTCGACCGCAGAGTTGCTTGCCCTCGAAAAGCGATACTGCTCTTTTGGCGACACGGTACATTATCTTGATCCTCCCAAGGTCTTCACTGGCTGCGAAGGCAGTTATCTCTACGATGAAAACAACACTCCCTATCTCGATCTTCAAATGTGGTATTCAGCGGCGAGCTTTGGTTACAAGAACCAGCGGCTCAGCGACGCCTTGAAGCGGCAATTGGACCGCCTGCCACAGCTTGCCTGCCAGTATCTGCACGCCGAGAAGGTGGAGGTGGCGGCGCGCATTTCCCGCATCTGCGAGGACCGCTTCGGCGTGAAAGGCCGCGTGCAGTTCAATGTGGGCGGCTCGCAGGCCATTGAGGATTCGCTGAAGATCGTCCGCAATTACACCGGCAAGAACCTTATGTTCGCTTTTATGGGCGGCTACCACGGGCGTACGCTGGGCGCGTCCGCTATCACCTCGAGTTACCGCTACCGGCGGCGGTACGGGCATTTCGGAGACCGCGGACAATTCGTTTTCTACCCTTATTGCTTTCGCTGTATCTACGATTTGAAGCCCGAGACATGCGGCCTCTACTGTCAGGACCAGTTCTCGAAGCTCTTCGACAACGAGTATTACGGCGTCTGGGATGCGAAGGCTGGAGTCTCCGAATACGGCGCGTTTTATATTGAGGCCGTGCAGGGAACCGGTGGATACGTGATCCCACCCAAGGATTACTTCAGGCGCCTCGAGGAGACCTGCCGCAAGCACAAGGTTCTGATCGTGGACGATGAAATCCAGATGGGCTTTTATCGCACTGGGAAATTCTGGGCGGTCGAGCATCTGGGCATCACGCCGGATGTTATTGTATTTGGGAAAGCGCTTACCAACGGACTGAATCCCATTTCCGGCATATGGGCGCGGGAGGAGTTGATTACACCGGAAATCTTTCCCCCCGGCTCGACGCACTCTACTTTTTCGTCGAACCCCCTTGGCACCGCCATCGCGCTCGAAAACCTGAAGATGATGGAAGAGACGGACTACGAAGGCTTGGTGAACGAGAGGGGCGCGTATTTTCTGGCCGGCCTGAGGGAGCTGCAAAAGCGCCATCCGAAAGTGATCGGGCAGGTGGACGGGGTGGGCCTTGCGCTGCGGATCGAAGTCTGCAAGCCGGATGGATTTTCTCCGGACCGCGATCTGACGGACCGCATTTTTGCCGAGGGCCTGAAGGGGGAGATAGAAGCCGGTGGGCGCAAATACGGCCTGGTGCTCGACGTGGGCGGCTATTTCAAGAATGTCTTCACGCTCGCGCCGTCTTTTACCATCATGCACGAAGAGATTGATCTTGCCATCCAATTGCTGGACAAGCTTTTTAGTCGATGCCGGGGATGAAGGAGCGTGGATTGTGGCTTTGACGGCGAAGGTGAAGAAAATCCAGCAGCATCTGGACGACCTTTGCCAGATAGAGATCGACCGGCGGATAGATGAGTTGCTCGCGGATCCAAAACACCAAGACCCCAAACGGCTCACACGTTACGAGCACAAAGTGTTTTCGCAGACCGGCGAGGATGGGATCCTGGTGGAAATCTTCAGACGGATTGGAACGTCCAACCGCATTTTTGCCGAGTGCTCGCCGGGAGATGGCGTCGAAAACAACACGCTCTACCTTCTGGTTTTAGGCTGGAAAGGCTGCTGGATCGAGTGCGAAGCGAGGCACGTCAAGGCAATCAAGCACAACTTGGCGCGGAAGATTGCAGATGGAAGTCTTTCTTTGCAGCAGCAGTTGGTCACGGCCGAGAACATCGAATCTCTTCTTGCTCGCTCGTCATTGCCTTCTGAGTTTGACCTGCTTTCCATCGATATTGACGGCAACGACTACTGGGTGTGGCAGAAGATCGAGCGGCGCCGGCCGCGGGTGGTGGTGATTGAATACAACGCGGTCTTTCCGCCGGATTGTGATTGGGTGGTAGAGTACAACCCAAAAGTGGCCTGGGACGGCACAAGCAACAGCGGCGCCAGTCTGCTCGCGCTTGAGCGCCTGGGAGTGCAAAAGGGTTACAATCTGGTGGGGTGTACCCTGGCGGGCACAAATGCTTTTTTCGTCCGGGAAGAACTTCTGGGCGACCATTTCCTAAAGCCCTTCACCGCGGAAAATCATTACGAGTCGCCTCGGTATTATCTAACCTCCCGGCGCGCCGGTCATAGGAGAAGCCCGTCCTGGGGAAGAAATGGCCCCGGCCGTTGATGGGCTTGTCCGGATTTCTCACCACGCTAGTACATCGTTTTGGTAGTTGCTTATATTATGGATTGTGTGATCACGCCCTTTGGAATCAGGTGGTTGTGATTTCAAGGGGGGCGTCCTAAAGCCCCGAGTAATGCAAAGAACTATCTGTACGATGTACTAGGCCACCGCAATAGGAGGGCGGGGTCGTATTTCTCTTGGAAAAAATGGCCCGCCGTAACGAGCGCGGCGTTCGCCTTCAATCAGTTCCATTTCATGACCAACCCGAATTGTCGCAGGAGCGTCTAAATAAAAGTGGAAAACCATGAGGGGAAAATCTACAAATAGTGCATACCGGGCCGTACGGGGCCGGTCGAGCAACTGTCAGGAGGCAGCGAACATGCGATTGAATAGACTCGCGATATTAATCTCGATCTTTGCTTTTGCCGGGCTGGTGCAGGTCGCGCAGGCCGGGATCATCCGTTACTCCGGAAAGAAAATTGCCCAGGGTGCATCAAGCACCACTCAGGCAGTGGCCGGCGCTGGAAGCGCTACAGCGAATGCCGCAGCAAGCGGCCTCAATGTGGCGGGCGGCGGAGTGGAGGCAGCCGCGGACGGCGTTGCCGCAGCAGGCTCAACCGCAGGAGGCGCGGTGGCCAATGGGGCTTCGGCAGTCACGAATGGTGTGAAGAGTGTTCCGGAGGCGGCCGCGAATGGCGCCAGGACGGCGGCCGCAACGGTCTGGCACGTCATCTGGTAAAAGATGATGTAATCCCCAGAGCGGCCAGATAGCAACAATATCCTACAATAAAACGATTTTCATCCCCTCCAAGAGCCCACGGCCAGCCACAAAACGGC
>JBOGJX010000264.1:0-5942 GCA_050745285.1 Terriglobia bacterium | reverse complement strand
CGGCGGGGTTAAAACCCCGCCCTTCCGCGAGTGCCAATCGTTTCATGAATAATCCGGACTAAAGCCGTGCCCTGACAGATCTAAAGAGAACTTAAGATAGTAATATTAGACAACAATGCGCTTCTTCATTGACTTTCCGCTCCCCCTAATGTAGATTCTTGCCTTTCCCTCTTGTAATGAAGGTTTTGGGTTCGCGTTGAATTCACGGGATAAATCCCGGGGCCATGACCGCAAATTCCGATGTCGTCGAACTGACACTCGAAAGCACGCTCGAAAGCGTTGAGAAGGCCGAGGAACTGGCCGCCGAGGTGTGTATCAAGGCGGGATTCGATCAGGAAGACCAGCACCGGATTGGAATGGCGGTGCACGAATCCATCATCAACGCGGTCCGCCACGGTAATAAGTTTGACTCGGGCAAGCGGGTCTGGCTCCAATTCCAAATCTACTCCGACCGGCTGGAAATACACATCCGTGATCAGGGGGAAGGGTTCGACCTCAGCAGCGTCCCAGACCCTCTCGATACGGGGAATTTACTCAAGGTTTCGGGCCGTGGGATTTTTCTGATCCGCTCCTTTGTGGATGAATTCCGCGTGAGGGTTCTCCCGGGGACGGGAACCGAGATCACCATGGTGAAGTTCAGGAATACGGGCAAGAAAATCGATCAAGGAGGAAAGCATCGTGAGCATGAAGGCGAAAACGCGCCGCGTTGATTCCGTCAGTATCGTCGACATTAGCGGGAGGATCACACTGGGAGATGACTTGGCCGAACTGCGCCAGCTCATCCGCAGCCTGCTCGCACAGGGGCAGAAAAGCATTCTGCTGAATCTCGCGGACGTGACGTATATTGATAGTTCGGGCATTGGCGAGCTCGTGAGCGGATTCACAGCGGCATCCAATCAGGGCGGTAGTTTAAAATTGTTGAGCTTGACGAAGAAAGTTCAGGATTTGCTACAAATCACCAAGCTTCTCACCGTTTTTGACGTATACGACGACGAGGCCACGGCGATTGCCAGCTTTTCCAAGGCCAGCGGAGCTTGAGGATAGCGGGAGTGGGGGGAATAGGGAGCCGGGAGAAAGGGGTAGTAAACACTGATGGATCCTCGTTTCCCTGCTTCCTACTCGCTATTTCCTACTCCCCACTCCCTACTGGCTATGTATGATCCATGAGGCCGACGTCATTGTCGTGGGAGCGGGACCCTCCGGGTCTACGGCGGCAAAGCTCCTTGCGGATCGTGGGTATCGAGTGGCGCTGCTCGACCGGGCCGCGTTCCCGCGGCACAAGACCTGTGCGAGCTGGATTAATCGGCTCGCCTTTGTCCGTTTTCCCTACCTGAACTCCCGGCTTCAAGAGCTCGTTGAGTGCCCCTTTTATGGAGTCACCTTCTACGACCCATTTCTAAAGCGCGAGGGCCGCTACCTCGAGCGCAGGCCCGCAGGGTATCTTTCACTGCGATCTAAATTTGACGACGGCTTGCGCCGCATCGCGGTTGAGGCCGGAGCGGAATTCCATGGCGGCTGCGCCGTGGTGCGCGTGGAACAAGACGGCCGGGAAGCGCGGGCGCGCACGGCGGCTGGAGATGAGTTTCACGGCCGTATTTTGATTGGCGCGGATGGCGCATCAAGCCGCGTGGCGATGAGCGCTGGGTTGCGGCACGGCTGGGGGCGCCGCGATTATGTGATCTGTGCCAACGCGGACATTCCCTTCCAGCCCGCCGGAATTCAGGAGTTTTACGGGCAGCGGTTTCCTTTCCGTGTTTATCTTCAATATCACACGCTGCCGGGATACGGCTGGGTGTTTCCCAAACGGCATCATATCTGCGTGGGAATCGGCGGCTTGTTGGCGGATAACCGCGCGATCCGCCCTCTGTTCAGAGAGTTCTTTAATGAGTTGCAGGAGCGTGAACAGATTCCTCCGAATCTCCGGCTCGAGGACACACATTTTGATATCGACCCGGCTGGAGCAGTCCACCAGCTTAAGGCGCTCACGCGCGGCCGCGTGCTTCTGATTGGAGACGCGGCGGGCTTTGTTTCCGGCTGCACCGGTGAGGGCATTTATCCGGGAATGGTGAGCGCGCAGGTGGCTGGCACTGTCATCCATCGGGCGCTCTCCGGAAATTCTGTAGAAGCGGAGCTCGCGCAGTTCGATCAAGCCTGGCGCTTGGATCTGGCATCTTATGTGAAGAGGCTCCCCGGTGGCGCAGAGGAGAAAAAGACCCAGGGGCGTCTCGATCTTATTTTCCGCTTGGCCTTCGTTGCCCGCATGGCTGGCCGCGTGTTCCTTTACGGCGAAACGCCATCGTTCAAGACGGCCGCCCGATCGCTCTTGCCAGATTTGGCTTGATTCGGCCATCGCGCAGCGAGCATATCGTTGGGACTATGAGGTTTACATGAAGCGCACGCCAACTCGAGAGCTGCTCGATGAAGGTCTTGTTTCCCCGGCGGACCGCCTGGATTGCCTTGACGATATCTGGCGCATCAATCGCCGGTGGGGAGGTATTTCCGGCGCCCTGCATCTGTTTGATAGGTTTTTCGCACGGACAGGCGCTCATCCCGTGCGCGTCCTCGACGTTGGCGCGGGCGACGGAAGACTCGCCGCGCACCTGAGACAGAGGCTCGCCGATCAGAACGTTGAGGCAAAATTCTATGTTCTTGACCGGCAGTTTGTCCATCTACAGGGCAACGGGCGTGAAGGGCCCGGCGCGAATCGGGTTGTTGCGGATGTGCTCAGCCCTCCCTTCCGCCCCTCCAGCTTTGAAGTCGTAATGTGCAATCTCTTTCTGCACCATTTCTCCGGGGATGCGGCAAGGCAGATGTTGCGCGCCCTGGCCGCGATGGCCCGCGAAGCGGTGATCATCAATGACCTGGACCGGCAGTGGCTGCCCTACCTTCTCATTCGCTACGCTCCGTTGATTGCGCGTCATCCCATCTCCCGCCTTGACGGTGCGGCCAGCGTGCGCCAGGCCTATACCCGCAGCGAGTTGGCCGGGCTCGCCGCCGAGGTGCACTCAGGCGCCCTTGAGGTCTTCCCATTGCCGGGCTTCAGGAACGGGTTGATTTTGTGGAAGACGCCCGGCACGCTGCAACACAAGGCCCATGGCGAATTAACCCAAGCGGCCGGGATCGGGAAGCGGTAGCCATGGCACGGCGTTTGTGCCGTGGGCTGTTGGATTGACAAAAGAGAAACCCACGGCACACGAATCGTGCGTGGCTACTATTTCGGCGGCTGGGGCGCCGCCGCTACAAATCGCCCTGTCACGGCATGCCGGTTCTTATTACAATCTGGGGCAGGGGCGGCGATTTCGAGCCTGGATCGTTCTCTGTGGCGATAAGGAATTGGCGCCATGCCTTAAGTTGCTGTTGGAACGCCGCCAAGTCCAAGCCATAAGCCCCACAAGCCTGATCGCCGCACACGTCAAGCTTCTTGCAGCCCTTGTTCATGAGTGAGCGGAAGCCGGGCAGATTTGCGCGTGTGTAATGGTGGAAGGCGGCGGCAATCTGGATCAGCCCGTGCAGGAAGGTCTTAGCTTCACCGTGTTCCTTCAACCATATTTCTTCGAGCGCCTCATGGGCCTCAAAGAATCGATGCTCGTTGAAGAGCCGGATTCCGCGCGCGATCGCATGAGTCATACGAAACCCATTGTTGCATGAACTCGTGTTGACGGGTTTAACGGTGGGTCATGTCGCTTTGCGACAGTTGTGAAGCATGAAAGCAGCCCCCACCCACCGCGACGGGAAGCACTGCTTCCCTGCGGTCCCCTTTTCCTGCCCTCTCTCTTGGGGAGAGGGTATCCCGCAGAGCGGGACGGGTGAGGGGTATTCGCCGAAATTTTCATAGCAGACCCCATGCGCCTGCCGCGCACCACGTGGCGTGAAAATGACGTAGGGGCGCTGCTTGCTGCGCCCGAGGGCACGCCCATGGCGTGCCCCTACATAACCAGATGGCCATGCCTTGTAGGGACGAGCGGCGCTCGCCCAAGAGAGAGTGCACGCCGTGCGCCCCTACCTCGCGTTCGGATATAATAAAAAGATAGTGAGAAGCAGCCGCTGAACCAGCGTGAGCTCACGCCTGTCTGGTTTTATCCCGCTGAACAACACTGATTTTTGAAACCCTATAGCTTAGGAGACAGAAGAATGAGTGATCACCTCATTGCACCGCACGGAGGATCATTAGTCAATTTACTAGCGAACACCGAGAGGTCTGCCGAAATCAAGGCGGAATCGAAGGGCTGGCCCTCGTGGGACCTCACGCCCCGCCAGCTTTGTGACGTGGAGCTGTTGCTGACCGGCGGATTCTCGCCACTCGAAGGATTCATGACGCGCGCGGATTACGAAGGCACATGCCATGAGATGCGCCTGAAGAGCGGGACGCTTTGGCCGATGCCTATTACGCTCGACGTGACAGAGGAATTTGCCAAGAAGCTCGCGCCTCACCGCAAGGTGGCGCTGCGCGACCCCGAAGGCGTCATGCTGGCCGTGCTGCATGTCGAAGATATATGGAAGGCCGATCGCGAGGCGGAAGCGATAGCGGTCTTCAAGACTACTAGCACGGCCCACGCCGGCGCGGCCTACCTGTTGCAGCAGGCGAACCCCTGGTATGTGGGAGGCCGTCTCGAAGGGCTTCGCCTTCCCTCGCACTATGATTTCCGCTCGCTGCGCTTGACGCCCGCGGAGCTGCGCGCCGAGTTCACAAGGCTGGGATGGAGAAAGGTGGTTGCGTTTCAGACCCGGAATCCCATGCATCGCGCCCATCAGGAGTTGACGATGAGGGCTGCGAAGAAGGTCGAGGCAAACCTGTTGATTCATCCTTCGGTCGGCATGACCAAGCCCGGCGACGTGGAATATTACGTCCGTGTGCGCTGCTACCAGGCCATGCTGCCAACATATCCAAAGGATACCGTGCGCCTTTCGTTGCTCCCCCTCGCCATGCGCATGGGCGGACCGCGTGAGGCCGTGTGGCACGCGATTATCCGGAAGAATCATGGGTGCACGCACTTCGTCGTCGGGCGTGACCACGCGGGGCCGGGCAAAGACCGCGACGGAAAACCGTTTTATGGGCCGTATGAGGCTCAGGATCTCCTGCGCTCGCACCAGCAGGAACTCGGAGTGGCTATGGTTCCGTTCCAGATGCTGGTCTATCTCGAGGAGCTGGACACGTATGTTCCCGAGCCTGAGGTTCCACCCGGTGCGCGCGTCTTGAATATCTCGGGAACCGAACTCCGGAAGCGCCTCTCAGAAGGGCGTGATCTGCCTTCTTGGTTTACTTTCCCTGAAGTCGCCCGCGAGTTGCAAAAGAGCTACCCGCCTCGGCGCCGCCAAGGCTTCACCGTCTTTTTCACCGGACTTCCGGGATCGGGAAAATCCACCATCGCCAACGTGCTGCGCGTGAAGTTTCTGGAAATCGGCGGCCGGCCGGTGACTTTGCTGGATGGCGATATCGCGCGGGCGCGCCTCTCCTCCGAATTAGACTTCTCCAAGGAGCACCGGGACATCCACATCCGGCGCGTTGGCTTTGTCGCCTCGGAAATTACCAAAAATGGCGGCATCGCCATCTGCGCGTCCATTGCCCCTTATGACGAGGCGCGGAAAGAAGTGCGATCACAGATTCAGCCGCTCGGCGGCTTCGTCCTGGTGCACCTTTCGACGCCGCTCAACGCCTGCGAAGCGCGGGATCGCACCGGGCTTTTCGCGAAGGCGCGCGCCGGACAGATGCAGCAGTTTACCGGCATCAACGACCCCTATGAGCCGCCCGATGACGCCTCCCTTACCATTGACACAAGCGAGATGACTCCTGAAGAAGCCGCGCAGGAGATATTCCTGCGTCTCGAGCGAGAAGGCTATTTCGGCGCAAACGGCCAGAACGCTGTCGCCGGATGAGAGGCTGCGCTACGGACCCGCGCGGCAAAGTTGCGAATCCAAAATCCGGAAAACATGACGTAGCGCAG
>JBOGJX010000263.1:0-4020 GCA_050745285.1 Terriglobia bacterium | reverse complement strand
TACAGATTCTGAGCGTGTCCCTTTTCGAGAAAATGCCTATCTCAGAGGTACTTACAGATAACGATCTCCAGAACTGGAATACACGTTCTGATAACCAATTGACTCTATTCGAGTTATAACCGGACAGTAGTGGGTCTAATCAGCTATTTTCCACGGAGTTCATGGGATGGCGCCAATCCGCCCTGGCTCTACCCTGCTTCCCTGTCCGCCATGAGGCGCCGTGTACGTTCGTCTAATAAGGGCCACACAGAATGGAACTTCGCAGTCAACTCGGCGACATTGTCCACGCTTAAGCAGCATAACAACCCATCAGCGCAGGATGCTACCTTTATTTATTTACGCCGCCTTAGTACCTTCATCCCGCTGCTCGGAGCCGTGCGGGGCCATCACTCACGGTATGTGGGCGGCACACTCGCTCGTGTGAAACAGGGAGAAACGGGACGCCTTAGAACTTCGGATTCCGGTCTTATTTTCGAGTCCGGCAAAGTCACCTCGGTAACGATCCCCTACAATGAGATCACAGCGATGGACTATGGGGAACATGCGGGGCGGCGTGTGGGCCTTGCGATCGCGGTGGCATGGCCGCTGCTCTTCTCCCACAAAAAGCGGCATTATTTGACGATCTACTTTACCAAGAACCCGCAGATCGCTGCCCAAGAACGGGCAGAGCTTGCCAAAGACCCGAAAGCGACGGCGAAGGGGGATGTCGCAGCCTTTGAAGTGAACAAGCACGATTATGCCGAGCTGATGTCGATCCTTCAAGCTAAAACCGGCGTCGCGGTTCAAGAGGAAGGGGTCAAGAGATAGACCCAGCGAAAGCGAGGACCTGCTCTGAATTTGCGACGGCAGATGGCAGAACCAGTTAACGAATACGCAGCTCACAGTTGCAGAATGTCACAACTGGAGTGAGATGCAAGATGGGCTTTCTACTCTTCTGGTTCCTGTTCAGCGTCCTCGCCGGCATCTTTGCCAGCAGACGTGACCGCTCGGGAGTGGGGTTCTTTCTCATTGGCATCGTCCTGAGTCCCCTTGTATCGTTCATTTGGGCTGCAGTCAGTCCGGGCGGGAAGAACTGTCCATATTGTGCGGAGAGGATCAGGAGTGCCGCGAGGGTTTGTAAGTTTTGCGGCAGACAAATCGTCGCCGGAGGTTGAAGCGTCGTGCGGAAGCGCCGTCATCAAACGTGCAAAACGACAGAGGCCACGGCTGGCCACGGCTCTTTTCAGCTTCCTCCGGACGTCTCTTTCGAGAAAGAACGCTTATCCTGTGGCTGGGCGTACGTGTTCCGGCACCGGACGCTCGGCCGGCTCGGGCGCATCGTGCTCGAGGGGCGAGATGATGGGCGCACCCAGGTGTCCTGCGAACTGGCGGGCGATCCTGCCGACCCGATGACGGACACCCGGAGGGGAATCCTCGAGCCCCTGGCGCTTGAATTGACGCGGCGCGTGGATGAGGCGACCGGCCCGCCCCTGCCGGTATCCGCTTAGAACCGCGGCCGCGGCCGCCGGAGCCAAAAGAACTAATCGAAAGCAAGCTCATGCAATGCGAACGCTGCAACGCTGTCGTGGCCATGCTCATCTTTGCGCCCAAAGCGACCGACCCCGGACACTTCGAGGATTACGCCCGCAAGATGTATCCCGAATATACGCGATTGAACCTGCCCGCATGGATCATCGGCCCCGCCTTGGGCGACGGGCCGCTCATGGACCGGCCTGCCGACATTCTCAAGATATGGCCGGCACGCGAACCGATCAGGTGTTTGCGCCCGGCGGAATTCAATCCCATCGTCGACGAGCTTGCTACCAGGCACTGTGATGGCAATGCGGCTCCGAAACCCACGGCGGAACAGCTAAAGCTCGCTTCGGAAATTGATACCAAGGTGCGAGAGTTTCTTCGGAGCGGCAGTGACGACATCACCATTTTGAAAGAGATGTACGATTTTATGCCAGACTTCAAGCGACTGCTCTTGGACAGCCCGAACCGTGAGAAGTTGATGGACGAGCTCTGCCATCGTCACGTCGGATTCCTTCATTACGCGAAGATCCTCGAAACGCTCGCAGGCGCGATCGCCTCCGGTGAAATCAAGGTTCCAAGGTGAGACTCCGAACCTCTTTGGCCGAAATTCCAAGTTTCGCTATCTTAAGGCCATCAAAGGCGAGCTTTCGGACCTCTTCGATAAACCCTGCCAGTTTGTCCATTGTGGCAGGACACGCCAAATAATTTGCAAAGTGACAGATCGTGAGTTGGGCGGTTCCAAATGTATAACATAACTTCCTTTATATTATAGCATTAAGTGATCCAGCCGCTTGTTCCGCGAGTCTTGCTTTACATTGCTAAGTACTGTGATACACTACCGGCATGCGAACCGCGAAGACCCTCTCCATCACGATCCCCCCGGAGATGCTCTCCCGCGCCGAGGCGCTGGCCAAGAAGGAGAATCGCGCCATGAGTGAACTGGTGCGGGAAGCGCTCCGGCAGTATGAACGCCAGCGTTGGTGGGAGGAGACAAATGCCTATGGGCGCGCCCGCGCCGAAATGCTGGGCATCCGCGAGGAAGACGTGGACCGCCTCATCCACGAATACCGCCAGGAGAAGCGGGCCCGTGAGAAGCGGAAATAATGCGGATCGTTATGGACACGAACGTCATCGTCTCGGCGCTTGTTTTTGGAGGCGTTCCCCGCCAGGTGCTGGACCTGGCAGTCACGGGTGTGCGTTCGTTCTATCTGTCCGCACCCATTCAAGTCGAGGTGGAACGTATCCTGGAGGAAAAATTCGGCTGGAGCTCAGAAGAGATCCATATACGAACCCGGACTCTCTGGAATTTGGGAACTCAAGTCAAACCGGAGGTCTCGCTTGCCGTGGTCACCGACGATCCTGATGACGACCGAATTTTAGAGTGCGCTGTCGCCGCAGAGGCGGACGCGATCATCTCAGGTGACCGGCATTTGCTACGACTCGGTTCATTTCAGTTGATTCCGATCCAGTCGCCCCGACAGTTTCTCGACCGTAAAGCTTGGGAGACCACACCATGACCCCTGAACTCGCTCGCCGCCCAGACCACGCGCTCAAAATCAGGGGCGGCGCTTCCCTGCCCTCGCTCATCGTGAACGCTGGCGAGAATGCGGCGGAAAAATTCATCGAGTATTTCACGGCGCAGATTCGCAACCGGAATACACGTGAGGCTTACGCGCGGGCAGTGGGGCAATTTTTGGCCTGGTGCGAAGAGCGGGGCCTTTCACTCGCCACGCTCCGGCCGGTCCATGTCGCCGGTTATATCGAAAAGCTCCCTCTCTCTCCGCCCACTGTGAAGCAGCATCTTGCTGCAATTCGAATGCTCTTTGACTGGCTTGTGGTCAGCCAAATCATCCCGATGAACCCCGCCGCAGCCGTCCGCGGGCCGAAATACGTTACCAAGCGGGGCAAAACGCCAGTCCTCAGTCCCGACCAGGCCCGGAAGCTGCTTGACTCCATCAACACGGAAACGGTTGTGGGGTTAAGAGACCGAGCAATCATTGGAGTAATGGTTTACAGCTTTGCGCGGGTAAGCGCGGTGGCAAAGATGAAGATTGCAGATTACTACGATGACGGGCGCCGGTCCTGGTTTCGCTTCCACGAGAAGGGTGGCAAGCGGCACGAAGTCCCCGTTCATCACAATGCTCAGGCTTACCTGGATGCCTATGTGGTCAAATTGGAACAAAGGTACGTAAAGTCCCACACAGTTTCCTGTAACCTCTGATGGATGAAGAACATACTACTGTTCGCCAGCCCCCAAAATTTCGCCCCGTTATGAGGGTCAATTTTGGGGGTTGCGAAACCCTGTTAAGTGCTTTAGCCAGCGCAAGTTGCGAAAAATCCTGTGGAACCTTACGTACCTTTGTTCCAATTTAACCATCGAGATAATTCCAACAGATGATGCAGTTCTTGATGAGCCGTTTGCAGGCTTCCTCCATCTCCTGGTCTTCTTTCTCTGCCTGTAGAAACTCTCGTGGATTGCCCACCGAGACGGCGCGCGTGAAGCGA
>JBOGJX010000262.1:0-14257 GCA_050745285.1 Terriglobia bacterium | reverse complement strand
GGCTAAAGCCGTGCCCTTCCGGTTGTATTTTCATGCTTTGCGGGTGTCGCAAAGCGACATGAACCACCGTTAAGGGCGCAGGGCAAGCAGTGCTTGCCGACAGGAGCGCCCCTACGCAATCCGCGGAGTGGTCAAGATTATGGCAAAGCGTCCCATTTACGGCGTGATGGCCGAATTCGATAATACTGTTGATCTGCTGGAAGCGGCGCACCATGCGCACGAAGCGGGCTACCGGCGGATGGATGCTTACTCGCCTTTTCCGGTTGAAGGTCTGGCAGAAGCTGTGGGATTGGCCCGGACGTGGGTTCCTTTGATCACGCTCATCGGCGGCTTGATCGGATGTTGCGGCGGTTTTTTCCTCCAGTATTACCCGAACGCGATGGGCTACCCTCTTGATATTGGCGGCAAGCCTTTCGATAGCTGGCCGTCATTTATTCCGATTACATTCGAGTTAACCATTCTGTGCGCCGGGATCGCTTGTGTTGTCGGTATGATTGCCATGAATCGCCTTCCGACCCCGTACCATCCCGTGTTCAACGTACCGAGATTTCAACTGGCGAGCCAAGACCGCTTCTTTTTGTGTATTCAATCGAAGGATCCCAAGTTTGAGATTGAGGAAGCCCGGCATTTTTTGGAGGAGCAGCACCCGCGAGAGGTGAACGTAGTTCCGGTTTAACGGAGTGCTGAAAAGTCTTTGGAAGGGCGGGGTTTCAACCCCGCCGGAAAGGCCCTCACCCACCACTTCGTGGTTCCTCCTCCCCCAAAGGGAGAGGGGACGGGGCGAGGGGGGCTGTGCTTGCGATAGGGCCGACTGTTAAAGTACGGATGGAGATGAGGCACAGGTGATGAGAGGTAAACGGATCACGAATCGCAGCGGAGAAGGCCCGGCATGCCACCGGGGCCGTATGGGCCTGATAGGCCTGATAGGCTTGAAAGGCTTAACCTCTGTTCTGCCCAGGCTACGCTCGCGGGCGAAGGGTTCTCGTCAAGCGAAGAGCGCCTTTTCGTGGACCATCATCTGCCTTACGGTGTTCTGCCTTCTCTTTGTCGAAGGCTGCCGCCTCGATATGCACGTCGAGCCGCGCTACGATCCCTTTTCACCGAGCACGATCTTTCCGGATGGCCGGTCGGAGCGCCCCATGGTCCCAGGGACGGTGGCGCGCGGCCGCCTGCGGGTGGACGAGCTGCTTTACACCGGACGGATCAACGGGCAGCCCGCCAATGAGTTCCCGTTCCCGATCACCAAGGCTGACCTCAAGCGGGGTCAACAGCGCTTTGATATTTACTGCACGCCTTGCCATGATTACACGGGCGGTGGCGAGGGAATGATCGTGCGCCGCGGGTTCCCCGCGCCGCCCTCGTATCATACTGCGAAGTTGGTGAAGGCCCCCGTGGGACACTTTTTCGACGTGATGACGAACGGCTATGGAACGATGTACAGTTATGCGAGCCGGGTTTCGGTGAAAGACCGCTGGCGAATCGCGGCGTATATCCGGGCGCTGCAACGCAGTGAGAGCGCAACCTTGAATGACGTGCCGCCCAGCGAACGTCTGAAGCTCTTGATGGACAAAGGAAAATGACCTTCAATTCCCATGAATCGTACCGGCTGGGACCCACGAGCTTCCAGAACAAGGCTCTGGTGGTGGGCGTCGTTTGTCTGGCCATTTGCATCATCGAGCTGGTGATCTATCCGACGCAGTTCTTCAGATCCTATCTCTTCGCCGAGGTCTTCTGGCTGGGGATCGCGCTGAGTTGCATGGGCATCCTCATGCTGCATCATCTCGTCAGCGGGCGGTGGGGGTTCGTGCTGCGGCGCCCACTCGAGGCAGCGGCCAAGACGCTCGGGGTGATGGCGCTCTTCTTTATTCCTATCATCCTCGGCATGCGCTACCTCTATATTTGGTCGCGGCCGGCGGCCGTCGCGGCGGATCCAGTTCTGCAGCAGAAGACGTGGTATCTGAATACGCCGGGCTTCATCATCCGGGCCATTGTCTTTTTTGTGATCTGGATCGTCATAGCCTATTTTTTGACGAAATGGGACAGCCAACTCGACGAAAGTGGTGATCCCGGCCTGATTACCAAGATGAGGAATCTGAGCGGTCCCGGACTTGCCATCTATGGCTTTACCGTGACGTTTGCCGGCTTCGATTGGGTCATGTCGATGGAACCCCACTTCTTCTCGTCGATTTATGGAATGATGTTTGTGGTGACCGAGGCGGTCGGCGGCATGTCATTCATCACCCTGGTGGCCTACTATCTCACCAAGAAGGAACCGATGTCTGAGGTGATCGAGCCTGGTCAATTTCACGATTTTGGCAACCTTCTGCTCGTCTTTACGCTGCTGTGGGCCTATCTGTCGTTCGCGCAGTTCCTGATTATCTGGTCCGGAAATCTGCAGAATGAAATTCCCTGGTATGTTTCGCGCATTTATCACCAGTGGGCTTACGTCGCTTTGGGGCTCGTCATCTTCCATTTCGCCGTGCCGTTCCTCCTGCTCTTGCAGCGCTACGTTACCTATAAGAGGCAGTACCTGGCCAAGGTGGCCGGGCTGCTCTTCGTCATGAGTATCGTCGATTTGTTCTGGATTCTGGTTCCCTCTTATGAGAAGGTGGGCCCCCAGTTCCATTGGTGCGACTGGCTGGCGCTGATAGGCCTGGGAGGGATTTTCCTTTCCGTCTTCACCTGGCAACTCAGGAAGCGCCCACTGGTTCCCCTGCGCGATCCGAACTTTGTAGGAGTGTTGCAACATGAGTGAGACGAAGCCCACAACGGAAACGTCGCCGCCGGTTAACCGTCACGAGAGGACGGACGCCAACACCCGCAACCTGATGTGGTTTGGCGTCGGACTGCTCGGCTTGATTGTATTCGGCTTTGTGGTTACGGAAGTCACGTTTCACTACTTCGTGGGACACCAGAAGTTTGCGCACCCCACGACTTTGTTTACCAAGCAGCAGATGCCCCCGGCGCCCTTGATTCAGGAGCATCCTGGGCAGCAATTGCAAGGGTATCTGAAGCAACAAGACAAGATGCTGGATAGTTATGGCTGGGTTGACCGGAAGGCGGGAATTGTCCGCATTCCGATCAGCCAAGCCATGAACGAGTTGCTCCAGAAGGGCCTCCCGGTAAGGACCGGTCCGCCAACCCTCGGGGTCTCGCGGCCAACCACCATACCCAGGGGGGATTTTGCACCACCTCCGGCCGGTGGCGTAGGACCGCAGCTACAATGAACGCAATGAAATTTTCCGGCATCAATCCGGGCCCCCGCGTGCAGGAACGCAGCGGCTTGTCCACTTGGAGAATGAGGGCGAAGCTCTGCGCGCTCCTGGGCTTGGTTGCAGCCCTGCCTCTCATGGGTGGGCTTGGCATGGCGGACGGTGCGGCCCCTTCGACACACCCGCTTCCGCAACTCATGCAGGGCGCCGCTACGGACTCCAGCCGCGGATCGCTGAACTCGAAGCAAGTTCCGGCGCAGTTGCGCGGCGTGGGCATTGATCAGCGGTTGAACGAGCAAATTCCTTTGCACCTCGCCTTCAAGGATGAAACGGGAAACACCGTTCATCTTGGTGACTTTTTTGGCAAGAAGCCCGTGATCTTGTCCTTGGTCTATTTCAATTGTCCGATGCTGTGCACGATGGTCGAGAACGACCTCCTGCAAAGCCTGCGCATGGTAACGTTTGACATCGGGAAGCAATACAACGTCATCACCGTGAGCTTTGACCCGCATGATACGCCCTCCATGGCGGCCAGCAAGCAGAGGATTTACGTTGGCCTTTACGGACGCAAGGGCGCCGCAGCGGGTTGGCATTTCCTGACGGGCGATGAGGCGTCGATCAAAGCTTTGACCGATGCCGTGGGCTTTCATTACAAGTATGACCCAAACACCCATCAGTACGCGCACGCGGTGGGGATCGTCGTGCTCACGCCGCAGGGCCGCATTTCGAAATACTTCTATGGCGTGCAGTACCCGGCCGGCAGCTTGCGCTTAGCGCTGGATCAGGCGACGAATGACAAGATCGGCTCTCCGGTTGACGCTCTCATTCTCTACTGCTGCGAGTATGATCCTCTCACCGGCAAGTATGATTTGATTGTTGACCGGGCCCTCATGATCGGGGGAATCTTCGCCCTCCTCTGCATTGGAGGCTTGATCCTGATCCTGTCACGCAGTAAGCGCGGCCACGGGGAGAAGGCGTAGCGCAGATCTGTGCTTTTCAGGCCTGCGGCCTTAACTGAAAAGTCTGCAAACGTGTCATTCTGAGGAGCCGACGGCGACGAAGAATCTCGGAAGTCATTGATTCAACACAAAAGCAGATTGTTCGCGGAGTTTACCCTGAGCGAAGCCGAAGGGCTCAGAATGACAATTAGAGGAGTTTTTCAGCAACCTTATTAGAAATTAGAAGCTACCCCCTCTGCATGAATGAGAGGCGCGTGGGCGCCCGGCAATTTGATTTTCTGTGGATTTGAGGTGATTCGAAATAATGCTGTGCCTGTTCCCGCTCCTTCCCAGAGCAGCATCTTCAATGGCGCCCAGCGTCGACCGGCTCCTGTGGTTCACCATCGCGGTATCGGTGTTTTTTACCGTCCTCATCTTTATTTTGCTGTTCGTTTTTGCGATCAAGTATCGCCGCCGTTCCGATGACGAGATTCCGGTGCAGATCCACGGCTCGCTCCCGCTCGAAATCATGTGGACCGCTATTCCTGCTTTCATTATGATCATTCTTTTCGTATGGGGGACGAAGGTCTTCGTCCGCGACGCCCGGCCGCCCACCCGGGCCACTCACGTTTACATCGTCGGGAAGCAGTGGATGTGGAGGATTCAGCATCCGGAGGGACCGAGAGAGATCAACGCGCTGCACCTTCCGGTGGGCGTTCCCGTCGAGCTGATCATGACCTCGCAGGACGTGATCCATGATTTCTCGGTGCCGGCGTTCCGCATGAAGAAGGATGTTCTGCCGGACCGGTATACCACAGAGTGGTTTACCCCAACCCAAACGGGCGAATTCCGCTTCTACTGCGACCAGTATTGCGGAACATTTCATTCGCACATGCGGGGCGTGGTGACCGTGATGACCAAGATTGCCTATGCAAAGTGGCTGAGCGGCAGCATGCGCCATACGGAATCGATGGCGGCCACCGGCGCCAAGCTCTATGAAAGTTTCGGCTGCATCACTTGCCACGGGACCGGAAAGGCGCCCCCCTATGTGGGCCTGTATGGCTCAACGGTCCGGCTTGAAGGCGGCCAGACCGTGGTGGCTAACGACGCCTATATCCGGCAGTCCATTTTGCAGCCTTCTTCGCAGATCGTGCTCGGGTATAAGCCGATCATGCCCACATTCCAGGGGCAAATCTCCGAGGATCAGATCCTCGATATTATCGCTTACATTCAATCGCTTGAAACCATGCCCAATGCCCAGGGGGCAGAGCCAGTAAAGGAGACGAAGTAATGGGTACAGCAAGCTCCGCAACTCTTCAGCCGCCTCAGCCGCCCGCTGAAGAAATTCGCGTCCATTACCTCAACGCCACGTACGGCATCAAGTCATGGCTGCTGACGACAGACCATAAGCGGATTGCGTGGCTCTATTTCTTGACGACCACGTTCTTCTTCGTGGTGGGCGGGGTCGCGGCCACGCTGATGCGGATTAACCTGATTTCACCGCAAGGCGCCATCGTTGAGCCTGAAACTTACAACAAGCTGTTCACCATGCACGGCACCATCATGATTTTCTTTTTCCTGGCGCCTGCCGTGCCTACGGTCCTGGGCAATTTCCTCATCCCAATGATGATTGGCGCCCGGGATGTGGCCTTCCCCAAGCTGAACCTCCTGAGTTGGTATATCTTCATCATCGCCGGGATGATTTTCCTCTATTCGGTGATTGCCGGTGGCGTGGATACGGGGTGGACGTTCTATACACCGCTCAGCACCAGTTACTTGAATACTCACGTAATGTCGGCGGCCATGGCCGTCTTTATTTCGGGGTTCTCCTCGATTTTGACCGGGTTGAACTTTATCGTGACCATCCATAAGATGCGCGCCCCAGGGTTGACCTGGTTCCGCTTGCCGCTCTTCATATGGTCCATGTACGCGGCCAGCATCATCTTCGTCCTGGCGATGCCCGTCATTGCCATCACCATGCTTTTGCTGATGATCGAGCGGCTGTTTCATGTGGGCATCTTTGATCCGGCGCTCGGCGGCGATCCGATCCTGTTTCAACATCTGTTCTGGTTCTTCGGCCATCCGGAAGTCTACATCCTGATCCTGCCCTCCATGGGCGTGATCAGCGAATTGGTTGCAGCGTTTTCACGCCGTAGGGTGTTTGGGTACGCCTTTGTAGCGTTTTCAAGCTTTGGCATTGCCATCGTCTCCTTTGTGGTTTGGGGACACCACATGTTCCTTTCTGGAGAATCGCTCTATGCCGGAATCTTCTTCTCGGCCATGAGCATGGCCGTGGCGATACCCTCTGCCGTGAAAGTGTTTAACTGGACGGCAACGCTTTATAAAGGGTCAGTCTCGTTTGAGGCTCCCATGCTTTATGCCATCGGATTTATCGGCTTGTTTACCATCGGCGGCCTGACCGGGGTGTTCCTTGCCACCTTGGGCCTGGATGTGTTTCTGCATGACACCTATTTCGTGGTCGCTCACTTCCATTACGTGATGGTGGGTGGCGCGATTATGGGCTACATGGGCGGCATCCACTATTGGTGGCCTAAGATGACGGGGAAAATGTACCCCGATTATTGGGCCCGCCTTGCGGCCTTGATCATCTTCCTTGGCTTCAACCTGACGTTCGGGCCGCAATTCATCCTTGGATTTTTGGGAATGCCCAGGCGCTATGCGATGTATCCACCCGACTTCCAGTTTTTGAACATCATGTCGAGCGCCGGAGCTTCCATCCTGGCCGTCGGCTACCTGATGCCCCTGATCTATTTGATCTGGTCGCTGAAGTACGGCGCCGATGCCGGGCCGAATCCCTGGAAGGCCAAGGGCTTGGAGTGGGAAACGGCGTCCCCGCCGCCTGTGCATAACTTTGACGTGACGCCGATCGTGACGGAAGAAGCCTACGCCTACGGGAGCCACGCGGAACCGGTTAAGGCTGGCGTGTCGTAGTTAGAACTGGAAATTGGAAGACCGGAGGGTGGCGCACACGCCGCGCTTTGTGCGGTATGTGCGAGGGAGTACGCCTCGTAGTTGGAGGCCGGGAAGCAGGAACTTGAAAATTGAAACACGAAACTCAAAGACTGGTCATTGGATTCGATAGGCGGATTTCCAATTTTGAGTTTCTAATTTCTAATTTCATATTTCCAATTTTTCTTAAGGAGGAACCCGTTGTCTGAAGCGCACCATGCTACCCTGGTAGCGGAACAATTCGACGACAATGTCCAGCAACATCTTGCCGCCAGCCTGGGCATGTGGATATTCCTGACGACAGAGGTGCTCTTCTTCGGAGGCCTCATCGCCAGCTATACGGTTTACCGCTTTCTATACCTCCCCGGCTTCGAAATCGGCAGCCGCCACCTTAGCGTCTTTTGGGGCGCCACCAATACGGCGGTCCTGATTTGCAGCAGCTTAACCATGGCCCTGGCCGTTCGCGCGGCTCAGTTGGGCAAGAAGAAACACATTATTGGGTTCCTCATCCCCACGCTGATCTTGGGCTTGGTCTTCCTCTTCATCAAGTTTGGCATGGAGTGGCGCCACGAGTATCTCGATGGGCTCGCCCCCGCGCTCAACTTCACTTACGCGGGACCCCACGCGAGGCATGTGGAGCTGTTCATGTTTTTCTACTTCGTGCTCACCGGTCTGCACGCGTTCCACATGATCATCGGAATTGGCGTCCTTACCGCCTTGATTATTCTGGCGGCGCGTGGCAAGTTTTCCAACGGCAAGTTCAACGCCGTCGAGATCGCTGGCCTCTATTGGCACTTTGTTGACATCGTCTGGATATTCCTGTTCCCCCTGCTTTACCTCATTGGAGGCCGCTACCACATCCCGTAGCCGCTGGCCGTTGGGGCGCGTTCATAAGTGTTGATTTCTTGGCAGAGGATTGTGAATCATGTCGGAACAAGTTTCACACGTTGAGTCAAAAAACCTATATATCTACATCTGGATTATCCTCCTGTGTTTCACCGCTCTGACCACGGGAGTTGCCTTTATCGACCTCGGCCCGCTGAATACGGTCGCCGCTCTGGCGATTGCAGTCTGCAAGGCAGGTCTGGTAGTGCTCTTTTTCATGCACGCCCGCCACAGTGAGAAGCTGGTCCGGGTAGTGATCGGCGTCGCCATTTTCTGGCTCCTCATCCTGATTGTAATTACCACCTCTGACTTCGCAACCCGCCACTTGCTGCCCATGCCCGCCTGGGAGAAAAACCAGCCCACCATAGTCCATCATCTAACCCCGGGCCCCTGAAGGCACGTGACCCCCATCCCCGCTCCGCCGCGCCACTACTGTGAAAATAGCCGGACGCCCCTCCTCTTTAACATTGGCAACTTCGTGCCGGTGTTCCGGCAGGGTAGTGGTACAGTTTGGCGTGTGTAGCGGCGAGCTTATCTCGCCAAATGGCGGCGTAAAGCCACCTCTACATCAAAAAACTGTCCCACTACCTCCGGCAAAAGCGTCTGGACGTGTAAGCAAAAGCTTGGTGCGGGGGGCGGGAATCGAACCCGCACAGCCCTTACGGGCCGAGGGATTTTAAGTCCCTTGCGTCTACCAGTTCCGCCACCCCCGCACACGGATCAAGGCCGGCATATAGGGATGATTGCGCCGTCAATGAGCGCGCCCGCCCTGCGATGAAATCGGAAGCACGAGTTGATGAGAGTTTATCACAGCGAGCAAAGGCTGCTGGCATGGTTTTCTTCGGGCGGCTTAAGGTGACGAGGCGTAATAGCCCTGGCGCGCCTGAACCCGGTAGTCCCTGTTGACGGCGCGCACTCGGATCTTGTGGTAGCTCCCGTCGTGCTTGCGATCCGTGGGTGAGAAACCCAGCAGGTATTGGGTGCGCAACTGGCGGGCGATTTCCTGGAAGGCGGCGGACGTATCCTGCCTCCTCCCCACGCGGATGAACGCGCCGCCAGTTTCTTCCGAAAGCTTTTTCAGCACGGATTCGCCGATGTAGCCTCCGCCATAGATTGAGTAGCGGTCGTACATAGAGCGGTCCACGATGTCGATGGAATAGATCATCACGTCCGCCTTCTGTGCCGACTGGATGGCGGATTTCAACGTTTCTTTGCTTCCCTCGTCCTGGCCGTCAGTGAGCAGGATGAGGACCTTGCGCCCCGACTGGTCTGCCATCAACTGCGGCGAAGCGGCCAGCCAGATCGCGTCATACAAATGCGTGTAGCCCTCTTGAGCGGAAGGGAATGTGCTGGGCAACGGCGCCTGGACTCCGCCGTTGATCACCGTTTCGCCGATGGCTTGCGCGAGACTCGGAACGTTTGGAGTGAAATCCTGAAGCAGCTCAACCGTCAAATCAAAATGAAGCACGAAGGCCAGGTCCTTGGGACGCATCACCTCGCGCAGGAAGGACTTTGCCTGCTCCTGCTCGATCGGAAGAACGTGCTCCTGGCTTGGGCTGGTGTCGACCATGATGCCCATCGTCAATGGAGTGTCTGTGGCGCGCGAAAAGTATTGGATTTGCTGCGGCACGCCGTTGTCCGTCAATTCAAAATCATTCTGAGTCAGGTTCGGGATCACCGCTCCGTGCTTGCCGGTGACCACGGCGTAGACGTTCACAACTTCGGTTTGAACTTTCAGAACCGGAGGCTGCGCTTGCTGGTCTGGAGATTGAGCCCGAGGTTGAGCCCTAAGTTGAGAATGGGCGGCGCTCGAAATGAGTAACGCACAACAAACGGCCCCGCACGATAACCGGAATTGAACGCGCAATCTTCGGCATTGACGAAAAGAAAAAGAAAAAATTGAGGAGCGTGTGGTTGGCAGCATGTCTAATCTCTGGATGCCGCCTGCGCGCCCGGAGTTGTACTACACGCGCTCTCTGCGCGGGTTTGCGCGCGGCTCTCCTCGTGAATCCCATAGCGAAAATTCCTGTTCTCTCTCGCACGTGGATGAATTATTAAAAAAATCCGGTCGCAATATTCACTTTCCTCTTGACAAGAGGATGAGCAATCACTATACATGGTGATGAATACGCGCTCCGCCAGTTCTGCTGGCGGAAATTTTTGAACCACTTGAGAGGAGAATGAAATGCCTGCAAAGAAGAAAGCAAAAGCAAAGAAAAAGAAGTAAGCGTTTTCAGAAAAACTGAAGCACAGACTCGGGGATGCAGCGATGCATCCCCGAAGTTTTTTTAGGGGAAGGCGTCACGCGCATGGTCGGCGCCTCCTGCAGGCGCGTTGGAATCAGGATACGCGAAGACAGTCCCGCCGCGTTTGCGGTTATCGTCCGGTTCCGATTAGAATGATCGTTCCTCGCGAACGGAGCGCCGAGCTTGTCCCATCTGGAAATCCTCATCAGCGGATTAGGCCACTTCCTCAGCCACTATGGCGGCTGGGGGCTTTTTGCCATCTCGTTCCTAGACTCCTCATTCCTGGCTTTCCCCGCTATCAACGATCTCTTGCTGATCGGGCTTTCTAGCACCAACCCGCATAAGGCTGTCCTCTACGCATTCCAGTGCACGACGGGGTCGGTGCTTGGCGCGCTCACCATCTATGTCATGACCCGCAAAGGCAGGAAATTATTCTCACGCGGCGCATCCAAGAAAGAGAAAACCCGCATCCGGCGCTGGATCGAGCAGAATGACTTTCTCTCGATCCTTATTGCGTCCCTGTTGCCGCCGCCTGCTCCTTTCAAGGTTTTCGCCATCATGGCCGGGGTTCTTCAGATCAGTCTGCTGCGCTTTTTCCTTGCCCTTCTGATTGGCCGGGGGATCCGGTTTGCCATTGAAGCCTGGCTGGGGGCCTATTACGGCGTTGCGGCACAGGCCTACTTGCGGAAAAACATCGTATGGCTTTCGCTGGTTGTGGTTGCTGTCATCGTGGTCACCGCATTGATCTACCGCTATTACCAGCGGCTCGTCGCGCGGCCGGGCGAATGAGCGGGGACGCGCCTTAATAAAGCGGTTTGGGCATTCTAAAGGCGAAGGTTTGCCTTGTAACGCGCAGCGAGCGATTCAGGTCCACCTCGAGGACAAAACTCCAGTACTGCGAGTTCGTTGAGGCAAACCTCAGGTCACGAATGAAGACCCGGTCGCCCTCTTCCTCGCCGTACACAACGGCGTATGGGAACCGGGCAAAGCTGACGAAAGACTTCGCGGCGGCGGTTTCTTGAGCCACCGTTAGGGGCGGCGAAGATTCGGGCTTGCGCAGGATGGTGGCGTCTTCCACCCGCACATTGTTCCCCAACGCACCGGCATCCAGAATGTAGTAGGTGGCATCGGTCTCTACGATCCCGGTCCACGCGAACGGGTTTAATGCGGTGGGGAATGCACCCAGGCGAATGGGGTTCTCCCCGCCATAGGTATGCGCGCCGAGCAGTCCCAAGGCCCTTTGATGGGCGAAACCCCGCAGTCCCCACAGTGCCACCATCGCGCATAACGAAAAAATAGCGCCGTTGCGGATCGCACGGGTTGCGCCTTTTCGCGCTCCAACCTCCTCCGTCACCAGCCTTAGAACCCCGGGCACGCACAAGCCCAGGACAAGAAAGAGCAGCAGCCATGGACCGATGATCGGCATGATGTCCAGGGCATACCAGTGGCCGCTGAAGGGCAGAAACGGCCGAACGCCATAGGCATTGGTAAAATCCATCAGTACGTGGCACGCCGCGCCAATCCAGCAGACAAGGAAGAGCCACTTCAGGCTGACCAGCGGAGTGTTCTTTTTTGGAGCGGCGCGGCGCCCCGCAATGTAAAGGACGATGGCGAGGATGGCCGCGAGAACCGTAAGGCCCAGCAATGAGTGAGTGATGCCGCGATGGTATTTGAGGTAGGTGATGCTTCCGCCCGCCGCGGTCACGATATCCACATCCGGAAGGTTCGAGGCAATGATCAAGGCCAAGGTGGCGAAGCGAGTCTTGTGCTTCAGACCCGCTTGGGCCAGCGCGATCCCCGTCAGCGTGTGCGTCAGGTTATCCATGGCGGTCTCCCGCGCGATTATACAGGAAGTTAGAAATCAGAAGTCAGAAATTAGAAGCAGGTCATGGCGCTTTGCGATATCCGCAAAGCATGAAAAAGGCTCCGGAAGGGCATGGCTTCAGCCATGCCGCCCGAGACACCGAGAAAGGCGTGCACGTTGCGGCACGATTAAAACTGTGCCCTTCCGCCCTCTTGGCCGAAATATTCGGGACAGGTTGAAACCATGAACTCGAAATGCGAGGCGGCGCCTCAATAGCTTAAGGCGTTCTGCCTCCGAGTTTTGATTTCTGACTTCTGACTTCTGACTTCCGACTTCTGATCTCATGATAGAATTTTAGGTTCACCATCCCATCGAAGGAGCAAACACTTGGCAGCTATTGATCTGATTGTAGGCCGGGAAATCCTGGATTCACGCGGCAACCCGACGGTTGAGGCGGAAGTGCATCTGCGCGACGGTGCTTTCGGACGGGCCGCGGCGCCGTCAGGCGCTTCAACCGGTGAGCACGAAGCCATCGAGCTGCGCGACGGGGACAAGCAGCGGTATCAGGGTAAAGGCGTGCTGAATGCGGTTGAGAATATCAATAACATGATTGCCCGGGAGCTTGGCGGCCAGGACGCCAACGAGCAGTCAGCGGTTGACCAGTTTCTGATTGACCTCGACGGGACGGCCAATAAGAACAAGCTCGGGGCGAACGCGATCCTTGCGGTCTCGATGGCGGTATGCCGCGCCGCCGCGCAATCAGCGCGCGTGCCACTTTATCGCTACCTCGGTGGCCTGCAGGCCAGGCGCTTGCCAGTTCCTATGATGAACATCCTGAACGGCGGCGTTCATGCCGACAACACCGTGGACTTCCAGGAATTCATGATCATGCCGACGGGCGCCGAGAGTTTTTCGCATGCCCTGCGCATGGGCGTCGAGACGTTCCACGCGCTCAAGAAGGTCCTTAAAGAGGCGGGTTACCAGACATCGGTGGGCGATGAAGGCGGGTTTGCTCCCAGCCTGAAGTCGAATGAAGAAGCGCTGGAACTGATTTTGGAAGCGATCGAGGCAGCGGGCTACTCGGCGGGGCATGACATTTCGATTGCCTTGGATCCGGCTTCGAGCGAGATGTACAGCAATGGAAAATACGTCTTCTTTAAGTCGGACCAATCCAAAAAATCATCTGACGATATGATTAAGCTCTACTCGGAGTGGATTGGCCGGTACCCCATCATCTCGATCGAAGACGGCTTAGCCCAGGACGATTGGGAGGGATGGAAGGATATGACGAAGGAGTTGGGCGACAAGGTCCAACTGGTCGGCGATGATCTCTTTGTCACCAATACCGAGCGGCTCGAGCGTGGCATTGAGGAAGGAGCGGCGAATTCCATTCTCATCAAGCTCAATCAGATTGGCACGGTTTCAGAAACAATGGCCGCGGTCGAGCTCGCTCACCGCCACGGTTACACGGCCGTGGTCTCGCATCGCTCGGGCGAAACGGAGGATACGTTCATCGCCGACTTCGTGGTGGGTCTTCGCACCGGGCAGATTAAAACCGGCTCGGCCAGCCGCACCGACCGCGTCGCAAAATACAACCAGTTATTGAGGATTGAGGAAGAGCTAGGCGCCGTCGCGGAATTTCCGGGTAGGTCTGCCCTTAATCTGCGCGCTATGACAGAAGCTGAGTAGCGCCTCACGGCCTCGCCTTCTTCTCTTCGCGAACAAAACGGTAGTTGGAGATTGTCGCCGCAAGCATGACCTCCGCCTGCGCGCCATGAGGAGGTTCCGCGCGCACGATATAGCCGTGGCACTCAACTTCCGCACCCGGACCTCCCAGGATCTCGGCGGGCAGCATGAGGTCCATTTTCACCCATGTGCCTGTTTTAACGAAATGGTCACACTTGAAGAGAATGCCGGAGCGGCTCACGTTCGCCGTCCAGCCATCCTGCCAGCCTGATTCGTGAATCCCCCGGAAACGAATAGGCGCCTCGATGGGATAGCGGGGGGCGCGATGCGCCACGCTGGCAGTATGGTTCTCATGGGTAATCATCGGCGAACTCATTTCTGGGAGGGATTTAACGATACTGGGTTAAGTCGTGTTACCGCTGTGTCAGGGCATGGCTTTAGCCATGCCGCGCGGTGCGCCTTCCCTTGATCCCTGGGGCTTTAGCCCCTGATGCCCTCAGCGGCTAAAGCCGTCGA
>JBOGJX010000261.1:0-5225 GCA_050745285.1 Terriglobia bacterium | reverse complement strand
GTCCTGGGAAGGGCGGGGTTTCAACCCCGCCGGAGCCGCGGCCCCCCTCACCCCCGGCCCCTCTCCCTCAGGGAGAGGGGGGACCGCGGGGAAGCGAAGCTTCCCGGCGCGGTGGGTGAGGGTCCTTACGGCGGGGTTGAAATCCCGCCCTTCCGCGGCGCCGCCCGGTTCCGCAAGAAATTCGGGGCGAGGTTGGAGAATCACCCTAGGGATTCTGCTGGTCGCGGCGCTAATCTTTCAGGCGCTCCTACGCGCGCGCATAGACAAAATGAACAGCCCTAGCCGGGCTGTCGGATCAAATCAGGAAACGCTTTATGTTTCATCCGGCATGTGGCTGCAGCGGCTGAGTCTGGGCTACGAAGGGTTGCTGGCGGATATCTATTGGACGCGCGCCATTCAGTATTTTGGAACCGGACGCCTCACACGGGAAACTAACTTCAGTCTGCTCGGGCCGCTGCTCCGCATCACGACCACGCTTGACCCGCACTTGCTCGTGGCCTACCGCTTTGGCGCAATATTCCTGGCGGAGAAGCCGCCCGGCGGCGCCGGCCGCCCCGATGAAGCCATGCAACTGCTGCGGCGCGGGATCGTGGCGAACCCAAATTATTGGCGCTTGTGGGAAGACCTGGGCTTCATTGAATATTGGGACTTGCACGACTACGCTGCGGCGGCAAGGATTTTCAAAGCCGGCAGCGAACGGCCGGGGGCGGAAATCTGGATGAAGACCCTGGCCGCCACCGTCGCGGCAAAGGGTGGAGAGATTCTCACCTCGCAGGTGCTCTGGACGCAGGTTTATCGGACGGCTGAGAACAACACGGTCAGGAAAAGCGCCATCGAGCATCTAGCGGCTTTAAAAGCCGTGCAGGAAATGCAGGAGCTTGATGTCATTCTCGCCTCGTATCAGAAGCGCGAAGGACACCCGGCGCGTTCCTTCGGGGATGTAGTTTCCGCCGGATTACTGCGCGCCATGCCGCGCGATCCTTCGGGCGCGCCCTATGTTCTCAGAGCGGATGGAAAAACGGCGGTGGGGCCAGAGAGTAAAATCGACTTGCGGCTGCTACAGTAAAGATGGTAGGAGCGCAGAGTTTTAACAACAAAACTCTGCGCTACACCTGCTTTATCCTGGGCCGGGCGAAAGGCCGCAGAGTTTTAACAACAAAACTCTGCGCTACAGCTTGGCGCGCAAGCGTTTCGAGTATCCAAAAACTGCTTTATGCTCAATGTGCCCAGTGATCCCAATGCAAATGCGCTAAACTTCGGGTTCCGCCTGGAAGACGTTGTCGCGCTGCTATTTTTCCTGATCGTTCTTATCCTTGAAATCTTTTTCCGGGCGTTTCGCGGGCAGCGGCTCGATCCTTCAGACGTAATGATCGTGATTCCCGCTATAGTCCTGATTCTGGCCAAGGAGGTGGCGAACTACTTTATTTCGGGCGACGAGACGCTGCTTGGGTCCGGCGCGGGCATGGTGAACTTCATTCGTCCCTACTGGCGAATCTTTCGCGATTGGTTTCCGCTTTTGGTGATCCTGCTGATGTATTACGCGCTTTGGGGCAAGGCAACGCTGCTGATCGTCCCGCACGACCGCGACGCGATGCTCCTTTCGTGGGACAAATGGCTATTTACGGTCGAGCCGAGCGTTTGGATTCAGCGGTTCACGAGTCCGCCGCTCACCGCCTGGATGGAGGTCGCCTATGCGTTCCACCTATATGCCATCCCGATCGTCGCCGGCTTCATTTACCTGTTCCGCCCGCTTGAGCGTTTCCGGGAGATGATGTGCGGCCTGGTGGTGGTCAGTTTTTTTGGCGTTCTCGGTTATCTCATCGTCCCCGCCGTCGGACCGATGTACACGCTGCACAGCGTATATACCGTGCCCTTAACGCAGCCACTGGCCATCTTCAACCGCCAGATTGAATTCATGGATTTTGCGCGCGTCCAGCGAGATTGCTTCCCCAGCTTGCACGTAGGCGTCTCGTTTCTGGTGTGGCTCTACGCTTGGCGCAACTCGAAGACGCTCTTCTGGATTCTGTCGCCTATCATCCTGAGCTTGTGGGTGTCCACCGTCTACCTCCGCTATCACTACACCGTGGACTGCATCGCGGGATTCATTCTGGCGCCGTTATGTTTCCTGCTCGCCAACTGGCTCTACAAGCGGCACGCCGAAATGCGGATTCCGGTGCCCCTTCCCGCAGGCTGGGCACGACGCATCCGGCGCATCGGCCAGCCAGACCAATCTGAGCGGCCCGCTCCCAGCCCGCAGGAGCGCCCATGAAGCGCGTGGGAATAGAAGGCCGAAGGGGATACGGCGGGTTTTCTCAAGATTGGGCCGTGCCGCGAAAGCCCTCACCCCCCCGCGACGGGAAGCACTGCTTCCCCACGGTCACCCCTCCGACGGCTGGAACCGAATAAATCAATCTATTGAACCAATCGTTGACGTTCTTCATCAGGCTGACGGAGCCGTTGATGTCGGTGCGGTTGGCCAGTCCGCGATGCGGGCCTCAACTCCTCGCGGAAGAACGCCAGGCTGGCCTCGGCATCCCGGTCAAAGCTGCCATGAGCTTCGATGGAAATCCCCCCACGATAATGAATTTTTTTCACGAGCTCAAAGAACCGGCCATACTCCGGGTCTTCGGCGGGGCTTTTCGGCCAAAGGCGCCCATGGGGGTTTGCGAAATGGAAGTGGACAATGTCTTTGCGGGCGCGCCAGACGATTTCCGGGTCTTCCCGCATCACCCTCATGTGGTAATAATCTATGATCATGCGGATGTTGGGACGGTTGACTTCGTGCACTAGCTTCAAGGCCTCCGCGCCCGTGTTGATGATATTGCTCTCCTGGGTACGCAGAGGCTCGATGGCAATCACGATTCCTTTTGGCCGCGCGACATCATCCGCCAGCCGCAGAAAAGCCTGGATCTGCTTCCACGCGCGCTCCCGGGAGAAGCCGGCAGGAACGTTGCGCGAGCCGCCGCTTCCCCAGACGACGATGGTCGCGCCCAACTGGCGACACCGATCGAGCGCCGGTTCCATGTAATTGCGCAAGGCGGCCGCATCCACGTTGTCTCCCACAACACGAAGCGTGTGAATAAAAATATTGAAGCATTCACACCGGATCGGGGAAGCCAGAACCTCGCCCTTGAACTTCTCAAATTCCGTCTGGCTCATGGCGGCCACTTGCGTCACGGGCGGCTCCAGATAATCGAATCCATACTGGATGATTTTGGGAAAGTTCTCGCACTTGCTGCAAACGCCGATCTTGATGTTGCCAATGCGAGCTAGGGCCGGGATTGCTGCCGCACCGCTCCAAGCTGCGCCCATACCCGCCAAAAATTGACGCCGTGAAATTCTCATCGCCATAGTCGCCGCTTGCAGTTCTTCAGAATGGCATACTTTCAAACTTTTCAGCGCCCGTCTAGAATTACTATGGTTAAGTCGTTTAACAGCGGTCAGGGCACGGCTTCAGCCGTGCCACGAAAGCCCTCACCCACCGCTTCGCGGTCCCCCTTCTGCCTGAGGGAGAGGGGACGGGGATGAGGGAGGCCACGCTTACGGCATGGCTAAAGCCACGCCCTGACACATCTGAAGAGAGCTCAATCTGGTTTTTTTCAACCTAGACGTTCTCTGGCACTTCAAAGGGAGCGCGGAACTTCCCATGCAGCATGTGGTTGGCTTCCTCGTCCCCGACGATGCGCTGGGTCTTTCCGTCAAAATTAAGCGTGCGGCCGAGCCGGTAAGAAACATTCGCCAGGTTAACCAGCATGGTGGACTTGTGACCTTCTTCGATCGGGGCTGTGAGGTCCTGCTTTCGCCGGCTGATCACCGCGTCAATGAAGTTTGCGAAGTGGTTTCCACCACCGTTCGCGCGAGGGCCCGGTTCCTGGCCCTCGCCCAGCCAGGACATATAGGAGTCATAGCCATCGATCGCCAGATAGCCCTTGGACCCGTAGAAAATGTTACCAATCGTGCTGGGCGTGTTTGCAATTGGGCCGAGCGGCGCTCCGGAGTTTTTCTTTGCCGTGGCACGGACGTAATGATGCTGTAGCCCCGCCGGGGGCACGCCCTTGCTGCGGAACGCGCCCGTCCCGATCTCCGCTTCATGATTGGTGGACCACCCGCGCACCTCAAACTCCATCATTCTTCGCGAGCCCTCCGGGGTCTCGAACTCATAGGCGCAGTTCAGCACGTTTGGGGTCTTTTGATCATCCTTGAACATAAAGTGGCCGCCTATAGCGGAGATTTTAGTGGGCCAATCCAGTCCCAGCCCCCATCGGGCGATATCCACCTCATGGATTCCCTGGTTGCCCAAATCACCGCTTCCGTAGTCCCAGAACCAATGCCAGTTGTAATGAAAACGGTTGCGCGTGAAGGCATGCTCCGGCGCGGGGCCGAGCCATAAATCGTAGTGTACTCCTTTGGGGACTGGCGAAACCGGAGTGTGCCCGATGGTGGGCCGCCACTTGTAGCAAAGGCCGCGAGCAAGATAGACCTCTCCGATCAGACCGTCCCTCATCTTTTGGATCGCTTCCTGGATGGCGCTGTGTGAGCGGCTCTGCGCGCCCATCTGAACAATGCGGTTGTATTTTTCTGCGGCGCGAACCATCTGATAGCCGTCCCACCAGGCGTGCGAGCAAGGCTTTTCCACATAAACATCCTTTCCGGCCTGGCATGCGTAAATGCCAATCAAGGCATGCCAGTGGTCGGGCGTGGCGATGGAAACCGCGTCGATGGACTTGTCCTCCATCAACTTCCGGCAGTCGATGTATCGCTTTGGGCGCGGCTTCCCCATTTTCTCCACGTCTGCCAGACGCCGGTCGAGCACGTTCTCATCCACATCGCAGAGCGCGGCAAGGTCGGCGTTGGGCAGGCGCGAGTACGCCCGGATGTGGGCGAACCCTCGCGCGCGCACTCCACAGACCGCAACGCGGACGCGATCATTCGCGCCAAACACGCGCTTTGGATTCGTAATGAAAGTGATTCCGCTCATGGCGGCCAAGCCCGCGACGCCGGTCTTGGCGCTGGTCTTAAGGAAATCGCGCCGGGTGATTTCTGATTTTTGAGAATTATCAGGCATGTTTTCTCCTATCCTCTATTCGGTAATGCGGGGTTAACGATACTGGGTTAAGTCGTGTTACCGCTGTGTCAGGGCATGGCTTCAGCCATGCCGCGCGGTGCGCCTTCCCTTGATCCCTGGGGCTTTAGCCCCTGATGCCCTCAGCGGCTAAAGCCGTCGA
>JBOGJX010000260.1:0-5127 GCA_050745285.1 Terriglobia bacterium | reverse complement strand
GCTGCTCAGCCTTCGCGCTGATTTCGACCTCGCTCAGGCGCTGCCCGAACTCTCCGCCGGGCAGCGCCGCCTGGATGCGGTCATTCTCCATCGACTCTTGATCGAGCGCGGCCTCGGCATCAGCCTTGAGGACGGGAAGGATGAAAAAAACCTGCGCTAAGTGCGGGGCCTTGACGCTGCGGTGGGAGAAGTGGACTCGGGCCAGTCGCAGATCTGCTTCCTGATGAATCCCACGCCAATTGACGCGGTGCGGGAGATCGCCTTCGCGGGCGACGTGATGCCGCAAAAATCCACCGATTTCTTCCCCAAACTCCTGACTGGCCTCACCATCTATTGGCTGGAAAACCCGTTGGGGATTTAACGTTACAAGATTAAGTCCGATAGCGGCGCGTCAGGGAATGGCTTCAGACGCTAGTGGCGCATACATTGATTTTGATGTATGCACCCTAATTGTTGCCTGTGTCTCAGCACGATGCGGTGTACAGCCGGGACGAATTGATCCTCGTGATAATCAGACCTCCAAATCACGAGTGACGCATACATAGAAACCAATGTATGCGTCACCCGCGGCAACGTGCTGGGCAAGTTCTATCAGGACTCTGCCAACGCTTCGATGAGCCACGCGGCGAGCTTGGCGTAAGACGCGACGCACCGGCTGACGGGCGCGGCCAGCGCGCCTTCCGGCGTAGCCTAGCGGCAAACCACTATCGTCCCGGTGCGCCGGACAAGACGATTCAAACAATCCTCCGGCACTCCAATTTATCCCCAACGATGACCAGTTATGTGAAGTCTGACCCGGCGGGCGCGATTGAAGCGATGCGTTCGCTCGAAGCAATGTGCACCCAATATGCACCCCCAATCTAACTGGTAAAAATTTATGTCCCGCAACTCACGGGAAATAAAGAAGAAAGTCGCAGGCGTGGAGGGACTCGAACCCCCGACCCTCGGATTAGAAATCCGATGCTCTATCCGGCTGAGCTACACGCCCAAAACCAATACGAATGATAAGGGCGCTCCGCACCCTAGTCAAACGCCGGAAGCGCGCGGTTCATGGGGGCCACGCTTGTGCTGGGTCGGGCCCTTTGGGCGCCGGGATAGAATCGGGCGCCGCTGATTTATGGCGCTCGTTAATCGTGAATAAATCCAAAAGAAAGTATCAAAAAAATTGACAACCGATTTTCGAGTGGATATACTCAACGATTATTTAGGCAAACCGCAGGCCGTCTTACAGGCACTGGACAGCGGTTCAGAAGTGCTTGACATTGGCCGCCGTTGCAACTTAAGATACCACGCTTGACTGTCTCTTGCCATTAACCAAACGATCACCACCAGGGTGTTCCAGGCGAAGCAGCGGTTCTATGCCAGAAACTCGAAACCATTGGTTAAAGGGGTTTCTGCGGACCGATTCAGCAAGCGGGCTCAACTGGATGCTGAAATTACCTCCTTTGACTGTCATCACTGAGCGGAGCGATGGATCCATGCTTTTTGTTTCCAATCAGACATGCAGATATTCACTCCGCATGAAAAGTCAGGGTTTTGTACAACCTGCTCCGAAAAGTTCGGCCAAGACCCCTCACCCGGCTCGCTACGCTTGCCACCCTCTCCCAAAGGAAGAGGGGATGGGGTAAGGGTACGGTGCTTAGGCATGGCTAAAGCCATACCCTTCCGGCCTTATTTTCATGCTTTGCGGGTGTCGCCAAGCGACATGACCGACTGTTTAAGAAAGCACTTTTAGCGAAGGCGCTCACATGGCTCAGGTCTTTCATCACGCGGCAAATACCATCGCAAAGGCGACCATGGTCGGAGTGATTATCCTGATCGGGGTCATCTGCATCACCGCCTGGGAAGTGAATAACAGTTACAACGTCTATCGCCACGAGCCGCTGACTCAACCGATTCCATTCAGCCACAAACATCACGTGACCGAAGACGGCATTGACTGCCGTTATTGCCATACGTCGGTTGAGACATCATCCTTTGCAGGCATTCCTCCCACCCATACGTGCATGAGCTGCCATTCCAAGCTCTGGGTGAACAGCCCCATGCTCGAGCCGGTGCGGCAAAGTTACATATCGGACGAGTCCATATCGTGGGTGCGGGTGAACGAGCTGCCTGACTTTGTTTACTTCAACCACAGCATTCATATCGCAAAGGGCATCGGATGCACCACCTGTCACGGGCCGATTGGCGACATGCCGATCACTTTCCGCCAGAACACGCTTTACATGCGGTGGTGCATTAATTGCCACAAGCACCCCTACAAATACATCCGGCCGAAGGCGCAGGTTTTCAGTGTGACCTACAAGCCGCCGGCGAACCAGGATGCGATGGGCAGGCGGCTGGTAGCGGAATATCACATTCAGCCTCCGTTGGTGATTACGAGTTGTTACACGTGCCACCGGTAAGTTGATGCATTTTAAACTCGCATTGGCATTTGAAATTGGAAATTTGGCATTTGAGACCGGAAATTTGAGATTGCGAATTTAAGAAGTTGCACGTGCCATCGATAACTCAATGAGTTTTGAGGAATCGGGAGAAATCATGAGTCGTAAAGAAAACGGCAAGGGGCAACTTGACCTTGTCTCCATTCGAACGCAGCTTGAAGGCAGCGCGGATAAGAAGTTCTGGCGCAGCTTGGGCGAGGTTGCCGGTACGCCGGATGCAAAGAGCCAGCAGGATAACGAGTTTACCAGCGGCGCCGGCTCGCGGTTTCGCATTAACCGCCGCGACGCAATGAAATTGATGGGCGCCTCCGCGGCGCTGGCGGGGTTGACCGCGTGCACCAAGATGCCGCTCGAGAAGATTGTCCCTTACGTGAACGCGCCGGAGGGGTTTGTTGCCGACAAGCCTTTGTTCTACGCGACGACCATGCCATGGGGTGGCGTAGGACAGGGGGTCCTGGCGTGGAGCTTCCTGGGACGGCCCACCAAGATTGAGGGTAATAACGATCATCCCGGGAGCATGGGCAAAGCCAATGTCTTCATGCAGGCGTCTGTGCTGGATCTTTATGATCCTGACCGTTCGCAGGTCCTGATTCAGGATGGCCGGCTGGGAGGTTGGAGTGACTTCCTGGTTCGGACGCAGGAGTTGCGCGCAGCCCATCTGCGCAATCAGGGCGCAGGGTTGCGCATATTGACCGGGACGGTGACTTCGCCGGCGCTGGGTGACCAGTTGCATGACATCCTGACGCAATTCCCCCAGGCGCAATGGCATCAATACGAAGCGGTAAACCGCGATAACGTCCGTGACGGCGCGCAGATGGCCTTTGGCCAGATGGTGGAGACGGTTTACCATTTCGATCAGGCAGACGTGGTGTTTTCTCTCGATTCGGACTTCCTGTTTGCCATTCCCGGCAGCGTCCGGTACGCCTACGACTTCGCGAACAAGCGGCGTGTCACCACGCCCCAATCGCAGATGAACCGGCTGTACGCGGTCGAGGCGGCCCCGACCATCACGGGAGTTCAGGCGGATCACCGGCTGCGCCTGCGCCCAAGCCTGGTGGAACCGTTCGCGCGGATGCTGGCTGCCGCGCTTGGAGTCAACGCACAAGGCTCAGCGGCATCCGCGCCAATTCCCAATCTTCCGCCAAGCTGGATTCCGGCATTGGCGGCCGACCTGAAGGCCCATCGGGGCTCGGGCGTTGTGGTCGCGGGCGATTCCCAGCCCCCGATAGTTCACGCGCTCGCTCACGCCATGAACGCGGCGCTCGGGAACGTGGGGAAAACGGTGGTCTACACCGAGTCAATCGAGGTCAGCCCCACCAACCAGACGCAGTCATTCAAACACCTTGTCTCGGATATGGGGGCGGGCAAGGTTCAAACGCTTCTGATTCTTGGCGGCAACCCTGTTTATGCGGCTCCGGCCGATATCCCCTTCGCGGATCAGCTTCCCAAGGTTCAAGACCGGATTTACCTGGGACTTTACGAGGATGAAACCTCAGAGCTGTGCAATTGGCACATACCCGCGGCGCACTACCTCGAATCCTGGGGTGATCTGCGCGCTTACGACGGCACGGTCAGTACGATGCAGCCGCTGATCGCTCCTTTATACGACGGCAAATCAGCCTATGAGGTGTTGACGCTTTTCCAAGGCAAGCTGGGGCGGACGGGGCACACGATTGTGCATGACTACTGGCAAACGCAGCAGCCGAAGGCGGCCGCCGGCCAGTTTGAGGTCCAATGGGAGACTTGGCTCGAGAAAGGAATCATCGACGGGTCAGCGCTCCCACCCAAGCAGGTGGCGCTCAAGGGCAATCTGGCCGCAAGCAGCACGAATGGCGCGAGCGCGCCTGCGCCTTCTGGCCTCGAACTAGTATTTATGCCCGACCCGACCATCTGGGACGGCAGCTTCAGTAATAACGGCTGGCTGCAGGAATTGGCAAAACCGCACAGCACGTTGACGTGGGACAACGCCGTGATGGTGAGCCCTGCGACTTTCGAGCGCTTGAACCGGGAAATGAAGCCGGCGAAAGGCGCGGGGCCGGGGATGGGACCCGGAACCGGCGGGAAATGGGACACGATCGGGCCCACTCAAGGGCATAAAAACACCGTCGTCGAGCTCAGCTTTCAAGGACGCAAGGTGCTCGGCCCGCTCTTAATCTCCATAGGGCAGGCGGACGATTGCGTGGTGGTGACCCTGGGTTACGGCCGCAGCCGCGCGGGCCGCATTGGAACGGACACGGGATTCAACGCCGGCGCGATTCGCACGTCGCAGAATCAATGGTTTGGCTCGGGGCTTGAAGTCAGCACCACGGGAAAGTGGTACGAGCTGGTGGTGACCCAGGAACACCATCTCATTGACATGGGCGGCAAGAATACGGCAAAGGCCCAGGAAGAAGAAAGCGCCGCTGCCTTCCGGCGCGATCTGGTCCGGGTCACAAGCATCGGTGACTATCGGAAAAACCCCGAGTTCGCCAAAGATCCGCCCGATATGACGTCGGATGCGCAGTCCCTGTACCCCGTTTTGCCATCTCCTTACGATTTCAAGAAAGGCCCTCAGTGGGGCATGTCGATCGACCTGAATGCCTGCATTGGCTGTAACGCCTGCGTGATTGCCTGCCAGGCCGAGAATAATATCGCCGTCGTGGGGAAGGACCAGGTGTCCCGCGGGCGCGAGATGCAGTGGATT
>JBOGJX010000259.1:0-10650 GCA_050745285.1 Terriglobia bacterium | reverse complement strand
GAGCCAAGGGGCGCGGGAGATAACAGCCCTCTCCCTTTGGGAGAGGGGGAACCGCGAAGCGGTGGGTGAGGGTCCGCGCCATCCAAACCTCTGTCCCTACCCCTCGCCCCTTGTCTCTCGTCTCTTGTCCCTGCTTCTTTCACGGAATCCCCAAGATCTTATGCGTTTGCAGGCTCAGCCGCCATTGGGGATGTTTCATGCAGTAATCGAGGGCAAGTTGGGTGTTGGCGGCGCGGTCCGGCCCGTCCATGGGCTGCAGGAAGAAGTGCCGGAAGTTGAGGCGCTCGAACTCTTCCGGCTGCGCGCCTTCCTGCGGATAGACCAGCTTCAACTCATCGCCGCTGATAAGTTTTAACGGCGCGCCGGCCTTGGGGCTGACGCACACCCAGTCGATCCCGGCTGGAGGTTCAAGTGTTCCGTTGGTCTCAACTGCTACCTCAATCTCACGCCGATGAAGCTCATCGACCAGAGATTGATCGATCTGCAGCAGCGGTTCGCCGCCCGTAATCACGGCAAAGGCTCGCCCCGCGTCCGGCCATTTGCTGCGAATCGCCTGCGCGAGCGCCGCCGCGGTAGCGAATGCGCCTCCGCCCACGCCATCCGTCCCCACAAAATCCGTATCGCAAAACGGGCAGGTTGCGTCTTCGCGGTCCTCTTCGCGGCCGCTCCACAGGTTGCATCCGGCGAAGCGGCAGAAGACGGCGGCGCGCCCGGCGTTCGCGCCCTCGCCTTGCAGCGTGTAGAAGATCTCCTTCACTTTATAGCTCATGGGGGGCGCCTGAAGAGCCTGTGTGAAAATTTCGGCCGATACGGCGGAAGGGCACAGTTTTAACCGTGCCGGAACGACCCTCACCCACCACTTCGTGGTCCCCCCTCTCCCAAAGGGAGAGGGGACGGGGGTGAGGGGGGCGACGCTCACGGCATGGCTAAAGCCATGCCCTTCCAGATCGCTTTTCATGCTTGACGGGTGCAGCCAAACGACATGACCGTCTGCTAAACGGTTGGAGCCATACAAAACTGTCTGCTTGAGGAATCATCATGGGTTTCAACTTTCGGTCACTGCATATCTTTCAATGTCTCTTTTTCGCACTGCTACTGATTCTGGCCATCGGGTGTGGTAAGCAAGCGATGCCCTCCCGCACAACCGCGGGCAATATGGAACGAGCATCCCTTCCAAATTCATCAGTCCAGATGGCAAGACGCTGTATCTGCAAAGTAACGTTTGCTGTCGCGGTGACTCATATACATTTTCCCTTCGCAAGGTTTATTTGCAAACCACCACCGCCGCGTTGCCCACGAACCGCCCCTCTGACGCGAATGTTGCGTTAATGCCCGAGACCCAAGCGATCAGCAAGAGCGCCTATTTTGGTTCACTGTGCGGACTGAATTGCTCCGATCAATTGAACAGGGGAAACCCGGGCAACAGCAAGGACGATTTCGACGAAGAATCCAAAATCTTAGACTGGTGGGGTTACGTATGGCCTCAGCCCTACCACATCAACCGGGTCGTATACGAGACGGGCAACATATTTCCGGAAGGGGGCTGGTATGCCAGCGGCCTGCGTGTGCAGGTACGCCAGAATTTTCAGTGGATTGATGTGTCTGGCATCACAATCAGCCCTGTGTATCCATATACAGTGCTGCGGGTGATCACGCTACCTACACCTTTAGCCTACCTGGGGCGACGGCGTGCGTATCATAGGAACGCCGGTGGAACTTCCCATTTTACTTCCATAAGCCGCCTTGGCATCTACTATGTCAACCAAAGAGCTCATCCGTAAATAATGATTGTTTGCCGCCAGCAAATCGAGACCGGCGCTGATTTGGCTGTCAAGCGATTTTTAGCAGATTTTAATCTTGATTCTATTGGGATTTAATTGCCCGCCCCGTTTCATTGGCAACTTTTGGGAATATAATTCTGGCAAAATTGGCTGGGTAGTTAACTCGAGGGGAAAACGGAGACGGAATGAGCATTCCAAGGAGGCTGCCATGCTTTCGAATCGCCACAAATTCTGGAACCCTTTGCTGATAGTCCTGATTGCGTTGTTTCCGATTTGCCTGAGCAGGGACAGCCCCGTGCCAGCACCCAGCCTTTGCAGCCAGCGATCAGGGCGCTGAATGCAAACACCCCCGACATTTAATCCGAATTCGCCGGAAGCGCAGGCCATCGCGCATCTTTTCCTCGTCGTAGGCGTAATTATGGTCGCGATCCTGGCGTTAGTCACGTCTCTCGTGCTATATGCGTCCGTCCGATACCGGCGCCGGCCTGGCGCAGGCGAGCCAAAACAGGCATTCGGAAAACAGAAGGTGGAGATTGCCTGGACGGTGGGACCTATCCTGGTGATCATTTTCATATTTGCGATCACCATTCAAGCAATGCGTCGCGCAGACCCCACGCCTGCGCCGGGCGAGAAACCCGATATGGTGATCATCGCTCACCAATGGTGGTGGGAAGCGCATTATACGAAGTCCCACGTGGTCACGGCGAACGAGATTCACATTCCCGCGCGGAAGCGGCTGCTGGTTCGGCTGGAATCCCGGGACGTAATCCACGACTGGTGGGTTCCGCAACTGGGGCCCAAAATGGATGCCATACCCGGCCATCCTAATCATTTCTGGCTGGAGGCCGACCAGCCCGGCACGTACCTCGGCAGGTGTGCAGAGTATTGTGGGGCGGAGCACGCCTGGATGCGCATTCGCGTGATCGCGCAAACCGCGGCGGAATTCAACCAGTGGGAGCAACATCAGCTCGAGGTTCCTGCCAAGCCGGGAGTAGGGGACGCGGCGCAAGGCGCCAAGCTTTTCTTGAAGTCACTTACGTGCGCGAATTGCCATACCGTCGCCGGCACGGCCGCAAAGGCGACCATCGGCCCGGATCTGACCCACGTTGCAAGCCGCGAGACGCTCGCCGCCGGCCGGCTTACAAACACGCCATCGAACCTTCAGAAGTGGTTGGCGAATCCACAAGCGATCAAGCCGGGGTCTCACATGCCGAACTTTGAGTTGCCGGACGCGCAGGTGCATGATCTCGCGGCTTATATGGAGACACTGAAATAGCAGTGCTCGTCTCGATTGAGGAGATATTGAATTGAGCGATGTGCCCTTCATTCCGCCGACGGCGGCTCTACCTCTCCCGGGTGAGCGATCTCTCACGGGTTTGCTTTCATGGGTCGCTACGGTTGACCACAAGAAAATCGGCATCATGTATCTTCTTGTGAGCCTGGTCTTCTTCTGCGTGGGCGGCATTGAGGCGCTTCTCATGCGCATCCAGCTTTCCCAACCCAATAATGCGTTTCTGTCGCCCGACCAATTCAATCAGATCTTCACTATGCATGGGACCACAATGATCTTTCTTATGGCCATGCCGGTGCTGACGGGCCTGGCCAATTATCTAGTTCCTCTGATGATCGGCGCGAGTGATATGGCCTTCCCTCGGGTGAACGCCTTGACCGTATGGCTGCTTATTTTCGGTGGCGTGCTGCTCTATTTCAGTTTCGTTGCCGGAGGAGCGCCGGCAGCGGGCTGGTTCAGTTATGCTCCGCTGAGTGAAAAGCCTTACTCTTCGAGCATGGGCCAGGACTACTATGCTCTCGGACTGCTCATCCTGGGCATTGCATCTGTCATCGCGGCCATCAACCTTATCGTGACAACGATTAAGCTACGCGCGCCCGGGCTTACCATCCGCAGGGTCCCCTTATTTGTATGGATGGTCCTGGTTACTCAGATCCTTATCCTACTGGCGATGCCGGCTCTGAACGCGGCGCTGGTGATGCTCCTGATTGACCGCCTGATGAGCGCGCACTTCTTCATGCCGGCCTCAGGCGGGTCGGCCGTCTTGTGGCAGCATTTCTTCTGGGCCTTTGGGCATCCGGAAGTCTACATCGTGGTGTTGCCGGCCTTCGGAATCATCTCCGAAGTGATTCCGGTCTTCTCCCGCAAGGTCATATACGGATACGCGTTCGTGGCCGCGTCCACGGTGGCGATTGGCGTTCTGAGCTTTCTGGTGTGGGCGCATCACATGTTCGCTGTCGGCCTCGGACACTCCGTGGACTTGATGTTTGCCGCCGGGAGCATGCTGATTGCCGTACCCACGGGGGTGAAGATTTTCAACTGGATCGCCACCATGTGGCACGGCGCGATCCGCTTCACCACCGCCATGCTCTTTGCCGTCGGCTTTCTGGTTATGTTTACCATCGGAGGACTCAGCGGCGTCTCCTTCGCAGCATTTCCCATTGACTGGCAGGTGACGGATACGTACTATCTCGTCGCGCATATTCATTACGTGCTCTTCGGGGGCACTGTTTTCGCGGTATTTGCTGGCGCCTACTATTGGTTTCCCAAAATGAGCGGCCGCATGCTCTCCGAAAAATTGGGCAAATGGCACTTCTGGCTGATGCTCGTGGGCTTCAACATGACGTTTATGGTCCAGCACTTCCTCGGACTGATGGGCATGACCCGCCGCGTCTTTACCTATCCCAACCTGCCCGGCTGGGGATTGCTGAACATGATCTCGACGATTGGCGCGGTGGTGATGGGGATCGCCGCGGCGATCTTCATCTGGAATATCTGGATTAGTCTCTCCCATGGCCAGATCGCTGGAAATAATCCATGGAACGCATGGACGCTCGAGTGGGCCACCACCTCTCCGCCGCCTGTGCAGAATTTTGATGTGGTTCCGCCGGTTCGCAGCGCGCGGCCACTTTGGGACCTTGCGCACCCCGAGAATCCGGACTGGAAACATGGCCACTGAAAGCGCCGTCGAAGCGGCGACGTTTGATCGCAACAAGCTCGCGATGATTCTCTTCTTAATCTCGGAAGGGACTTTCTTCGTGTTTCTGATCATCGCCTACGTCTATTTCCACGTCACCGCGCAAACGGGTCCGAGCGCGGCGAGTAGCCTGGATCCGTTGAAGGCCGGAATCTACACGGTGTTTTTGCTGGTGAGCAGTTTCACGGCGTGGCGGGCCGAAAAGAATCTCCATCGAGGGCGGCATTCAGGGTTTCGCAACTGGCTCGTGGTAACGATTGTGCTCGGCGCCATCTTTCTTTTTGGCCAAGGACGGGAGTATTTCCATCTCTACCATGATCACGTGACGATGAGCACAAATATCTTCGGCACAACATTTTTCACGCTGACCGGCTTCCATGGGCTGCACGTGCTTCTGGGGTTGATCGCGCTCTGCGTCCTTCTGGGATTGACGCTGGCAGGAGAGTTCAAAACGTCAAGCTCCTCCGCCGTTGAGACAATCACCATCTACTGGCACTTTGTCGATTGGGTCTGGGTGGTCATTTTTTCCGTCATCTACCTTTGGGCTTTTCTCTAGCGTTCTGAGGATATCGGCTATGACGACCGGGCAGCTTTTGACCTCGGCGTGGGATTGGGAGCCGTCGATTGTGGTGGGGTGCATAGGATTGCTCATAGGTTACGCGGTGGCGGTTCGCTTCCGGTTCTCCCGGACCGCGTGGTTTTTTGCCGCCGGAGTCGTTGTTCTGCTGCTGGCGCTGGTATCGCCCCTGGATACGCTCGGCGATACGTATCTTTTCAGCGCGCACATGCTGCAGCACATGTTGTTAATTCTCGCGGTGCCGCCGCTCCTGCTCCTGGGCATTCCGGGAGATGTGGCCCGCCGAGCGCTGGCTTTCCCTGTGGTGCGGGAGATGGAACAGGTGCTCAGCAAGCCTGTTCTCGCCTGGACCGCCGGCATAGGCACGATGTGGATCTGGCACTGGCCGCCATTGTACAACGCCGCCCTGGCTAGCGAAGGCATTCATATCTTCGAGCATTTGTCATTCCTTGTGGGCGCCACAATCTTCTGGTGGCCGGTGATCAGTCCGATCAAGGACTTGCGTCTGCCGCCGCTGGCGGCCGTAATCTATACGTTCGCCGCCTGTTCAGCGCATACCATGCTCGCCATCCTCATCACGTTCGCTCCAGTCGGATCCTACCCCGCCTATCTGAATCCGGCCGATGCGCTCGGGATCCTGCCGATGCTCCGCAACCAATGGGGCCTTACCCCTTTGGCCGATCAGCAGTGGGGTGGGCTTTTGATGTGGGTTCCGGCGTGCTTGGTGTATCTCACTTTCATCCTGCTTACCCTGGCCCGCTGGTATGGGATGCCCGAAGCCGACCTGGTCGTCTCGCCGGGCGCTGCGAGTAGAGAGGCTGTTTAGCAGAATGCTGAAGAATCCCGGTTTGTCATGCTGAACGCAGCGAAGCCTCTGCTTGCTATGTTGAAAATGGAAAGACGCTTACTGCCGAACATGGAAAAATTTTTGTCGATGTGCGAAGTTGTGCCGTAGAGGCGGCTTTACGCCGCCATTGCCATGGCGAGGTAAACTCGCCGCTACATCGACGGCCCGACGGGCCACTTTTTCTGAGCAAAGTCGCAGAAAAAGCGTAGATTCTTCGCTTCGCTCAGAATGACAGACAAAAGGGCTTTTTCAGCAACATGCCCAGGCTTTCTCAAGAGCCAGGCGGGAGGTAACAAATTGACGCATAGAGGTGCTGAGATGGACGACGATCCGAGAACGGCTGATCGTGAACAGACTGAAGGGCATCAGGGCGCTGCACAAACAGGCAGAGTTGGGAGCAACTCCCCTCCCCCTAAGAAGGATGGACCCGAACAAGCGGCCGTCGAGGCTGACCCGACAGGAATCTGGAGCAAGCCGCGGCCTGAAAAACTGCCCAGCCCTACTTATGCTCCGGCCACGATGGCGCTCGGCATCGTTTTGCTCTTATGGGGAATGTTGACAACACCGCTGATCTCATTGGTCGGCCTTGTGTTATTCGTGATCGCGCTGGCGGGCTGGATCGGAGATCTTCGTCATGAGCGCTGATCAAATGCAATCCCGTGGACCCGAAGGAACGGCGCAGCAAGGCCAGCCCCAAGCGATGGACCGCCCCGGTTTCTTTAACGCGCGAGGGCTCTTGGAGTTCCTCACGTTTGTTTTCAAGCCCGAACCAATGGACCGCCGCCGCTTCTTCAATAGATTAAGTCTCGCCTTGGGCGCCTATGCCGCCCTCCTGGTCAGTGTCCCAATCATCGGCTTTCTGGTAGCGCCGCTCTTCGAGAACGGGCCGCGGTTATGGCGTGCGGTGGGGCCGGTGGATAAGTTTACGGTTGGCGACACGGTGGAGGTGACGTTTGAGGACACGTCGACGCTTGCTTGGGCGGGGCTGACCGGGAAAACCGCGGCGTGGCTTCGCCGCCAAAGCGCGCAACAGTTCGTGGCATTTTCTGTAAACTGCAGCCACCTCGGTTGCCCGGTGCGATGGGAGCCAACAGCTAAGCTTTTTTTGTGCCCCTGCCATGGCGGCGTATATTATGCCAACGGTAATGTTGCCGGCGGTCCCCCGCCGAGAGGGTTGACCAAGTATCCGGTGCGGGTCCAGAACGGGCAGGTAGAAATCCTGACCAGCCCTGTGCCAATCACTTAAAGCTCCTGAGACAATCGTTCTTTAGGTACCGGAAAGAAACGGACAATATCCCTGCTGCAGCGTTCCCAAGTCGAAAATAGCTAATCAAAATGGTTATCTTGCGCTTCTTAGCATGGCTAATAGAGTGTAGACAGGCCTCTACGCGCTCTCTGAAGCAAATCTGGGTGGCCTTTGACGATCGCACGGGCGCCGCCGCAGTCTGGAAGGCGACGGCGGGCCATCTTGTGCCTCCGGGAACCGGTTGGTGGTACGTCTTCGGCAGCGCTACGCTAGTGGCCTTCATCCTTCAGGTCGTCACAGGCATTGCGCTCGCCACAATCTATACCCCCTCAACAGCCAGCGCTTACAGCAGTCTTCAGTTCATCAGCCATCAAGCTACGTGGGGGCATTGGCTGCGCGGCCTCCACTATTTCGGCGCCTCCGCGATGGTGTTGTTAGTCGGCATTCACGTGTCGCGCACCTACCTGATGGGCGCGTACAAGTATCCGCGCGAGATCAACTGGCTCACTGGAGCTGTTTTGCTTGCGCTCGTCGTTGCGATGGGGTTCACCGGGCAACTCCTGCGTTGGGATCAGATTGCCGTCTGGTCGGTTTATATCGCGGCTGAACAGGCTGGCCGGATACCTTTGATTGGGAAAACGCTTGCCCATTTTGTGTTGGCTGGTGATCAAGTTGGGGCCACAACGCTGACGCGATTCTATGCGTTTCACGTCTTCTTTATCCCCGCGCTGATTTTCGCTTTCATCGGGGTTCACCTATATCTCGTGATACGCAATGGCATTTCCGAACCTCCGAAGGCGGGTCGGCCTGTAGATCCCAAGACCTATCGCTCTTGGTATGAGAGCATGGTGAAACGCGACGGGCATCCTTTCTGGCCGGACGGCGCTTGGCGTGACGTGGTGGTTGGCGTGAGCCTGATTACGGTCCTTGTGGTCTTGGCTTGGTTTATTGGCGCACCCCATCTCTCAAGGCCGCCTGATCCAACGATCCTAAAGGCCGAACCGCGCCCTGACTGGTACTTACTTTGGTACTATGCGCTGCTCGCTCTCCTTCCTCACAAGATGGAAGAGTATGTAATGATCCTCGGCCCGCTGTGCTTCGGTCTGCTGCTATTTCTGCTGCCGCTTCTAGCGAACAAGGGGGAGCGAAGCGCGTGGCGCCGCCCGTGGGCGATCGGCATTGTCATCGCTTTTTGGGTGATGATCGGAACGCTGTGGATTCAGGGCAAGAAAGCGCCTTGGTCGCCTGACTTTACGGCGCAACCATTGCGTGCCAGCGTCGTGACAGCGACGAGCGGGCCAGTTTACAACGGAGCGCAATTATTTCATTCCAAGGGCTGTGAGTTTTGCCATGCCATCGCGGGACAGGGAGGACATCGCGGTCCGGATCTCACAAAGGTGGGGAACCGCCTTACTGCCGATCAGCTTACGATCCGGATTGTGAATGGGGGAACCAACATGCCCGCCTTCGGAGGGCTCCTGAGTTCTGAAGAGTTGAGGGACCTTGTTGCCTTTCTTCAAACGCGCAAAACGCATTGAGGTAAAGCGGCGCGTCTGCGTTGGCAACTGATTTTCCCGGCGGCCGGAGGCCACCGCAGTTTCAGCCGGCAAAAGCCGCTAGCCCGCTTTGCGATGACTGAAGATGGACCCACGTTGTTCCTCGCGAAAGCCGCCATCGCCGCCGGAGCGATGAAATAAGAAGCTCGCTGCTGTGCGCAATCCCGCAGAAATGGCCTGAAACTCGCGGACCGGCTGCACGACTCCCTGCTCAATATAGCCGCTTAACCGTTCGATGAGTGCAAACACGCCCTCCGCCATCTGGTCGGCACGAACAAGCTGTTTGTTCGAAACCTCAGCGGCCGTATCCGCGATGGTTTTGACGCGCTCGCTGACCTCCTCGGCGTTATGGCCGACGCGCATAAGAATATCCAGGGCCTTGCGCGCATCGGCGCTCATCTCCGCAATAACCGCCCCATGGGAGAGAAGTTTGGCTTCAATTTGTTTAACTTTGACGTACAATTTCGCCATTCCGAAGAGAATACCCAGTAGGACCGCGGCTTGCATCACAACTGACACCAAGACTGCGATGACGAAAATGATAAACCACACTTCCATGGCATGATTCATGACGGTCAACTCCTATGGGTAAAGTTGCGCCCGGACTGGTAGCTGTGCGAGTTTGCCGGGCGGGGGCGCGATGACAAACGGTGCGTAGCCAGCGGCGTGATTCAAGGCTACCGTTTCAGGATTCGACTGAACGGCGCTCGAAAGCGGCGAAATAGGGCAGAGCGCGATTTCCACCAATTCACGCGCAACATCCCGTGAAGAAAGATCTGTCCGCACGGCGCGAGCGCCACGCTTGACCAGAGTTTGCGCCGCCACGCACACATCATGCTCAAGGAGAACCAGCATGACGCAAACAGCGAACAAGGTCGTCATGAAAAGCACGACGAGCGCAAGCGGTGTGAAATATTCGAGCACGATATACATACCCGTCAGCATAGTCCCGGATGATTTTGCTGTCCGGTCAAAATTGCACAGATGGCCGGGGTCTTAACCCGCCGAAGGCTTGCGGCTTCCGATTCCTGTCTTGCCAAACTTCGTGAATAATTCAGACCAGACGCTATGGACACCTCTTCCGCGCGCGCATCAACCTCGCAGACGGCCCAGTGTTCATTTTTGACCGGAAATGTAATGCCCCCCGTTTTACTCTCTCAAATTAAAGGGCAGAAGAGCATGAGAAAGGGCGAGGAGGCCACATCGAAGGAGTTGCAGCGCTCGAATTTTCTCGACGTGGCGCCCTAGACATTTCTCGTGTGGCGCGCCTTTGGGCGCAGCAAGCAGCGCCCTTATGCAATTTCTGGGCACGGCGGTAGGCCACCATCCGTCTGATCCCATCAAGGAATTGATTGAGTGATGTGCCGCAGTCGAGCTCCAGCAAGCGGCGTACTGATGAAAGCGGTCGGTCATGCGCTTTGCGACCTGTTTATGGGAATTGCCGGACGCCGAACACGGATGGGCAAGACAACGACGCCGCGAAGTCAAACCACCCAACGCCTGAACACCACGGCGAAGGATATGCAGCCCGTTCGCGATTGACCTTGTCTTAGCCCTCAGCTTTGTGCGGAGTTTACTAAGACGATGCACGAGAGATGTGAGTCCGTCTCCTGCTAAGGATTAAGGAAGATTCTCTGGTGCAGCCTGACAACTCAG
>JBOGJX010000258.1:0-5383 GCA_050745285.1 Terriglobia bacterium | reverse complement strand
TCTCTTTCTTGGTCTGCGGGTAGATGTTATAGTTCCGCTACGGGGTTACCTCGCTGTATTGACGATATTAAGCAAGCTCAATAGGGCCAGCGTGCCGTTTATGTTCGACTTAAAGTAAACTTTATTTTGGCTTAACCCCTTAGCCATAAGGGCTTCAGGTCAACAGTATACCCTCGAAGGCTGCTCCGGAACGCGCGACGCATCGGCACTAAACTCAGAGAAAAGCAGTTAAGACTGAATCCTGGAGGCGGGAAAAGTCACAATAACCACGCGCCGCAACAGAAGGGCGTAGTTATTGCTAACTCTACTGGAGGTAGAAACCATTTTTGAGACAGCCGTGAAAACCCTTACGGATTGCTTTCAGCATTCATCGTAAAAGATTTGATCTGGGTCATCATGATCAGTTTCGATCAGCTTCTTCTTTCTTTTTTGCCGAGCGGCTACGATGCCGGACCAAACCTCCCAAACTTAGAAGGCCGGTGCCAAAAAGCAGCAGAGACGCAGGCTCGGAAGCGGGTGAATCGGCGAGCCCCAGCGAGTCCTTCGGCATAAGGAAAAACGTTTCCGGGCCACCTCTTGCGTCTGAAGCAGTTGCTGACAAACCGAGAATATTATAGCCAGCATCAATCGCTGCCTGCGCCTGTGCCGCTTCCGGCGCGGTCAGATCGAAGGCCCACCCTGATTTTCCAATTCCCGGCTCCGAAGATGTTTCTGGAAAATCCACAGGCGCAGTGAAATTGCCCGAAATGAAGCCCGGTTTTCCAGAAGAATTGTAAAGTGCCATCACGAGGTTGCCCAAAGCAATTGAACCTTTATCCTTGAAAACCTGGGGGGCGAATCGAGGTCATAGAGAAGCGCACTTTCAATCCAGCCCGCATAAGCAGGGAGAACGTTGGGTCTTTTAGCGGGATATTCGGAATCTGATCTCGCCTACTTTCCAAAATCGCTAACTACACTGTTTGGAATGGTTACGTCAAATCCGCAAGAAAACATGAGGAAAGTCCTGTTTTTTACTGGTTTTTTACTGTTTTTTTACTTGACAATCAAAGATTAATTAATATAAAGCTCGCGCACGGAGTCAGTCGAACTCCTTGAAGCCAATCGGGCGTTGGAGGGGACCCATGCGCTTTTGTTGCTTCGCCATCTTTCTCTGTTTTACTGCGGCGCTGGCATTCGGCCAGACGGCCACAACAACTCCCACGCCAGCGCGCGACCCTCAAGCGCTCATCTTGTTAAGTCAGGCCCTAGCCCGTCTCCGGAGTGCCCCGGTGGCGGCAATCGATCTCACCGTCACAGCCAGCGCTACCTACGCCGCCGGATCGGACCACGAGACCGGCACGGGCACGCTCGAAGCGCTCGGGCCTGAGCGGAGCCGCGTCATCCTCAATCTCGATGGCGGCCGGCGCGAAGAGATCCGCAATGGGTTTGCGGGTGCATGGGTGGGCGCGGATGGCGCGGCACACGCTGCGGCCCTGCACAACTGCTGGACTGACGCGAGTTGGTTCACCCCTTTGCTGACCCTCGAAGCTGCCTCGTCCGACCCCACTATTTCGGTTACCCTGGCAGAAAGTAGTCATTCCCCGCGCAAGGTTGTCACCCCCGGGGAAAGCGGGGGCGGGAATCCATCTGCGGTCGAAGAATTAGTCCTCTCGCGCATCGTCGCCAATCAGAGCGCGGCCATCACCGCGGAAATCCAGAAGCTGAGCACGATGAACCTTTACCTGGATTCTTCATCCCTGCTGCCCGTCGAACTGGATTTCAATATTCACCCCGACAAGGACGCAAGCCGCGACATTCCGGTAGAGATCGAGTTCTCCGATTACCGCACGGTCAGCGGTGTTCGCGTGCCATTCCATATCCGAAAGTATGTTCAGCACAGTTTGCTGCTCGATCTCCAGGTCAGCGTGGTGACGGTGAATTCCGGCGTGGCTGCCAGCGATTTTGCGATTCCCGCGGCCGTTGCGCCGACAGGGGGACAACAATAACAACCGCCGCCAATTCCGACAACCAGGGCCGCAGGGCACCCCGCGGCCGGCGCGCTGTAGCGCAGAGTTTTGTTCTTAAAACTCTGCGGCTTTTCGCGGGTTCGGACAAAAAAGCCGCAGAGTTTCAAAAGCAAAACTCTGCGCTACATCCCTTCGCCGGCAGGGAAACAACCATGAAAACGATCCGTGGTAGCCACGGCACGGATTTTGTGCCGTGGGCTATTCTGGCGGTCATGTTATGCTTTGCTTCCGCCGCAGCCTTCGGCCAAGTGGCCACCGGCATCCCGCCGTTCAGCAGCAACAGCGGCAGTTCATTCGATATGGTCAACAACGCGAACTTGAACGTCCATTTCTCCGTTCCGGTGGTCAACAAGGCAGGGCGCGGAATGCCATTCTATTATCTTACGGGCTACGATAGTTCCGTGTGGTCGCCGGTGTATGTTAATGGCCACCAAGTATGGTCGCCGGTAGCAAACTGGGGCTGGCAGGGCACTACGCCGGCGTGGTCGGGGCTCGCGACCTACGATTGGCAGCAAGGGACGTGTAATCTCGATGGTGGCCAGGAGTATTTTGACATTTTCACGAATTGGGCCTATGACGATGCCGCCGGAACCGACCATTCCTTTGCCGGTGTAACCGTCTCGGACGCCGATGTCAGTCCGAACTGCGTGGGTAACATCCCGCCGGATGAGGCTACGGGTAGGGCCGCGGACGGGTCAGGATACAGCATCACGGCGTGGCCGTACACGGCGTCCGTAACGGTGCCCTCGGGTCTGACTTACAACCCACCGACCGCTCAGGACAACCCGCCTGGTCCGCCGAGCCGATCCGCCAGCGTGAGCGACGCCAATGGTAACACGATCTCCGCAAGCAGCCCGGGCAGCACAACCACCTTCACGGATACACTGGGAACCACCGCCCTCACGGTTTCCGGCGGCGGCTCGCCGGGCAGCCCGGTTACTTATGCCTATTCAAACTTCTCGGGCGGCACGAGCCAAGTCACGATGAACTACTCCACCTACACAGTGCAAACCAATTTCGGCTGTTATGGCATCAGCGAATTCGGGCCGACTTCCGAGAATCTGGTTTCCAGTATTGGCTTGCCGGACGGGACCTCGTACGCGTTCACCTACGAGCAGACGCCCGGATATTCCGCCAATGTCACGGGCCGCATCGCCTCCGTCACGCTTCCCACCGGTGGAACGATCCATTACAGCTATTCAGGCGGCAGTAACGGCATCAACTGCTCAGATGGCTCGACAGCCACGCTCACCCGCGCCACGCCGGACGGCGCGTGGACCTATACTCATTCGGAGAATGGCAACGCATGGACCACCACCGTCACAGACCCGCAGGGCAACCAGACGGTCTACCAGTTTCAGGGCATTTACGAAACCGAGCGGCGGAATTACCAGGGATCCTCAGCCTCCGGGACGCTGCGCGAGACCGTGGACACTTGCTACAACGGCTCGGCCTCACCCTGCACCGGCGCGGCAGTTTATTTGCCCATCACCGAGCGGGCAGTGACGGTCACGATGCCCGGAGTGTCTCCTGCCAAAACCGTGACTTCTTACAACGCCTACGGACTTCCCACAGAAACCGATGTCTATGATTACGGCCCTACGCTCGTTCGCAAAACGCTTATCAGCTACGCCGCGCCGGGGAACAACATCGAAGACCGGCCTTCTGCAATCCAGGTTTTCGACGGTGGCGGCAATTTGAAAGCTCAGAGCGCTTACACCTATGACACGCACGGCAACCTGCTGACGCTCGCTGAAAACGTCACCGCGTCATCCACCATAAGCCGCACCTTCACCCACGGGACCGGCGGCGTTCTGGCAAGCGCCACCGATTTTGCCGGGCACACGACCAGTTTCACCTACGGCGATTGCAGCAACTCGTTTCCCACCTCGATCAGCCAGCCGCTTTCGCTCTCGAGCTCAATGGCTTGGGATTGCAACAGCGGCCTGGTCACCTCCGTCACCGATCCCAATAATCAAATCACCAGTTTCACCTACGATGACCTTTACCGACTCACTCAGACGAACAACCCCGACGGCGGGCAGATCTCGACGGCGTATAACGACACTTCGAATCCAATGAATGTCGTCACCACGACGAAGCTGAACTCGTCGCAGAACCGCGTAGACACGGCCGTGCTCGATGGCCTCGGCCGCGTCACCGAGACGCAGCTCACGTCTGACCCGGCGGGCACCGACGACGTGAACACCACTTACGATTCGCTGGGGCGCGTAGCTTCGGTGACGAATCCTTATCGCGGCTCATCTTCCGGCGCAACGGCGTATGCCTATGATGCTTTGAACCGCATAGCCAGCGTCACCTATGCGGACAGCAATGTTGCCACGACCAGCTACTCGGGCAACTACGTCACCACCACCGATCCGGCGGGCAAGAAGCGCGAGACGTGCGCCAACGCGCTCGGAGAAATAACGAAGGTGATCGAAGACCCCGGCGGGCTGAATTACGAAACGGATTATGCTTACGACGCGCTGGGAAACTTGACCCAGGTCTCGCAAGGCGGCCAGACGCGGACGTATCATTATGACATGCTCTCGCGGCTGATCTCTGCCACCACGCCCGAGTCCGGAACGACCACGTACAATTACACCGGCTGCTCAGGCGATCCGTCGAATGTCTGCACGCGCACCGATGCGCGAGGCATCGCCACGACGTATTCCTATGACGCCCTCAACCGGCTTCTTTCAAAGAGCTATTCCGACGGCACGCCCACAGCAAATTTCTTTTATGATGAAACGTCGGTAGAGCTCAGTAGCGCGGGCTACGGTCCGGTGGCTAACACTCTTGGCCGGCTCTCGCACACGACAACCGTGAACGCCAGTGGGACGATGCTTACGGGAACCGCATACAGCTACGATGCTATGGGGCGCGACACAGGCTTCTGGCAGTGCACTCCCGATAACTGCATGACGCCGAGCGTCTGGGGCATGTCCTATGCCTACGATCTTGCCGGCGATGTGACAAGCTGGACGCACCCGGCGGGATTCACCATCACGAACACGATCAACACCGCGCAGCAAATCACGCAGATTCAAAGCTCGCTGGTGGATTCGACGCACCCGCAATACCTCGCGCAAAATATCACCTACACGCCCTGGGGTGCGGAGAGCACCTTGGAAAACGGCTGCGCGGGCAGCGGCTGCACGAACACGCTGGAGACTTATGCATACAACAACCGGCTGCAACCGGTGATGATCGAGTTGGGAAACACGTCAAACTATGCCGCCGATTATTGCCTGGTGTACAATGACTACGCGAGCCTGGGCAACGCCACGAGCTGCGCGGCGCCCGCGCAAGGCACAGGCGATAACGGCAGCGTGATGGGCATCTTCGATCAGGACAATGTGAATGGCTCACTG
>JBOGJX010000257.1:0-5512 GCA_050745285.1 Terriglobia bacterium | reverse complement strand
GCGCCGGCTGGCTTCGGGCGCAGCAAGCAGCGCCCCTACGAACGCGTCCCTACATTTTTCAACTATTATTCCGGCGGCCAGAATCGAGGCCTCGGCGGTTGTGGCCTCGTTTCTGATAGAATGGCAGAAGAGAAGAAACCTATCACCATGTCCACCCCATCCAGCGCGGAAGGCGAGACGATCCACCGTGCTTTCGGGTCGCCGAAAAAGCTCAAGATGGTGATCTTCTTCGTGACGTCGGTATGCAACGCCAAGTGCCGCACCTGCTTCTACTGGGAGGAGCTCAATCATCGCGGTGATCTCACCTGGGACGAAATACAAAAGCTATCCGGCACTATGCCCCGTTTCACCAACCTCTGGCTTTCGGGCGGCGAGCCCATGTTGCGCCGCGAGCTCACGGACATCATTCGCCTCTTTTACACTCAAAACGGAATCCGCTGGATGAATCTGCCTACCAACGGCCTGCTGCCCGAGCGGACCGCTGAGTGGGTGGAGCGTATCCTCACCGAGAATCCTGATCTTCACCTGGACCTGAACGTGGCGATGGACGGCCTTCATGAAATGCAAGATTCGATTCGCGCCGTTCCGGGGAATTTCGTCAAAACCCTGAAGACGCTTGAAGCCATCCAGCCTTGCCGCGAGAGCTTTTCGAACTTCCGCGTCAACGTGAACACGGTGATCTGCGCGGAAAACTTTACCCACGTGCTCGAGATCGCCGATTTCGTCAAAGCGCATTGCAAGGTGGATGGGCACTATTTCAACATCATCCGGGGCAATGCCAAGGAGGAAAGCCTGAAGCGGATTCCCACCGAGCGGCTCCCGGCTCTGTACAAAGAACTGCAAAAAGTTTACGCCTACTACGCGCCTACCATTCTCCGGCGTCTCCAAGGAGTCGAACGCATGGCGGGGAAGGCGTATTATCAGGGGACGCTGGCACTCCACAACAAGATTCAGCTTCAGAATATTGAAGGCCCGCATCCGTGGCCCATGCCCTGTACCGCCAGCGAAACGTCTCTGGTCATTGATTACAATGGTGGCGTCCGCGCCTGCGAGCTGCGCGGCGGGCTGGGCAACCTGAGGGATTTTGATTGCGACTTTGGCAAGTTCTGGCAGAGCGCAGCCCGCAAGAATGAAGCGCACTCGATTGTGCACGACCAGTGCTGGTGCACCCACGTCTGCTTTATTCACGATAGCCTCCGGCACTCCCGGAAGGCCATGCTTTACGACGTCCCTCTCACCTACCTTCAGTCCAAGGCCTCAAACTGGCTCAGCTAAGTAGCGGGTTGGATGGGTACGCCAATGTATTGAGAGGTGGCGCCCACGACAGAACGTAGCCGCCACGCAGCACCTAGCCCGAGTTTCGCAGTTGGGACTGGAGGATTCCGACCGAAGCGGGCTTGGCGGAAACCCCGGGGCGAGAAGTGTTCTACCGGGTGGGCGCGCGGCAAAATTCAGCAATCCGAAAAGAAATGGCTAGAGTTGCCGTGGTGCGAGATACGGGAGTCGGCGGAGGTCAAGCTGTTCGCCGGGCATGGGGTGTTTCAGGCGCTGGCGAAGAGTTGAAACTACTTATCGTTCCCTGCCCCCCACAACTACGAAAGTTGGACTAGGCGAGAGCCTTCAGGCGGATGCTCAGGCGGGATTTATATCTTGCCGCGGTATTGCGGTGTAGAATTCCGGTGTGCACCGAATGATCGATGAGGGCAAGCACCGGGACGGCGAGGGCCTGCGCAGCGGCCTTGTCTTTTGCATCCAGGGCGGCGCGCAAATCCCTGATCTGGTTGCGCAATCGCGAGCGATGGGAGCGATTCCGCTCTGTTCTCACGCTGGTTTGTTTGACGCGCTTTAACGCTGACTTGTGGTTCGCCACTGATCCTCCAGCTATAGATTTCGGTACATCTAGAATACTAAGGCCGCGCGTCTCCGTCAAGCCGGGCGCCGTTTCTCCCCCCGCCCTTCATTCCGATCCTTGATCCCGCCCGCTCAAATCTCCCTCAAAACACTCCACCTGCCGCCAAGCCGAATTTGACGGAACCGTGGTCTCGTGCGTCTACTCCTTGACACCCGGCATGATATGGTTGACTTTGGAAGATCATCGAGGCGCTGAATAGTGATGAGCCATCTCTCAAGCGGTTTTAATTGGAAGGAAGCGCTCGGTTTCTCACTCGGCAAGTGGAAGCTTTCCATTCTTCCGCTCGTGGCAGCGGCCGTTCTTTTCAAGGCATTACGGCTGAATCCCGTCTTAGTATTTGCCTTGGCGGCGCTCGCGCTGCTTCCTTTAGCGGGCCTCATCGGTCAGGCCACGGAGGAGTTGGCAGGACACGTGGGCGCGACCCTCGGCGGGTTGTTGAATGCCACGCTTGGCAATATCACCGAACTGATCTTCGGAGTTGTGGCTCTCTGGGGCGGCCAGACCGAAATCGTGAAGGCGTCGATTACCGGGAGCATCATCGGCAATCTGCTCCTCGTCTTCGGACTTGCCGCTTTTGTGGGTGGAATAGGAAGGGAGCGACTTCGTTTCAGCCAGTTCGCCTCCACCTCCAACATCTCAATGTTATTTCTCGCGGTCGTGGCGCTGGTCATGCCGGCCATATTTCAACTCTCCGTGTTTGGCTCGCTCGAGGCCACGGGCGCGCGTATTGAGCGGCTGAGCCTCTGGGCTGCGGCCGTTCTCCTGATCTGTTATCTGGGCAGCCTACTCTTCGTGTTCCGCACGCATCGCGGCCTGTTTCGCGTGGGAACGGTCAGGCCGGCCATAATCAGCAAGGGCGCAGCACTCATCGCCTTAGTCGTTGCCACGGCGCTTGCGGCTGTCGCGACGGCAGTGCTGGTGAGCCAGATCCCGGCGGCCACTCACGCTCTGGGCTGGACGGACCTTTTCGTGGGCATCGTCATTGTCGCAACGGTGGGCAACGCGACGGAGCACTCGACCGCCATCATGATGGCGCGCCATGATCAGATGGATCTTGCGTTGAACATCGCCGTCGGCAGCAGCACCCAAATTGCGCTCTTTGTGGCGCCCTTACTGGTGGTCATCTCCCAAGTCCTGCCTTCACCCATGTCATTGGTCTTTCATCCCCTTGAGATTGCCGCCATTATCCTCTCTGTGGGTGCGGTCGCACTCGTTTCCATGGATGGCGAGACTCACTGGTTCGAAGGCTTGCAATTGCTCGGAGTATACCTGATCCTGGTTGTGTTCTTCTACTACGTGCCCGCGTTGCGCGCCTGACTCGGATCACTACAAATACAGTTGTCACGCGGCGGATAGCGCAGGGCAGCCTTGGGCCACAACCATCTATAACGGCGCGGGTCAAGCGAGCCGCAGGCGTTCATCGCAGACGCTTGACCCCGCTCACGGGCCTAACCCGCCCCTTAGAAAAGCAGGTTCTTCGCTGGGCTGAGAATGACAGGTTCCCAAAATCCTGCTAAAAAAACAAGAATTTACGATCCTGAATTGGAGCGTTTTGCTTTTAAAACTCCGCGGCATTCCCGCCTTTCCGGCGTCCTGCAGGTCAGCAGATCAGGTCCGCCCCGGCGTGCTTGAAATTCAAGGGACACGATGAAATTCGCTGTGAGAATCGAATCCAGCTCGCAAACCGCGGAACATACCATTGCGATTCCTTTCCAGCCTCAAACGTCTGCGGCCTCTGGACGCCTGGAATTCGTAATGGATGGTGACTCCGGGGAAGCTGGCTGGGCGGAAGTCGAGCCGGGCGTCTATTCCTTCATCACGGGGGGCAAGTCTTACGAGGTGAGCGTGTGCCGCGACGCCGCTGCTTTCACGCCTTCACATTCACCTTCACCCGCAAGCAATGGCCGCTATCAAGTCTCAGTGGGAGAGCACACGCTGCAGGTAGAGGTCGGGCCCTCGCGTGAGCGGCGCCGGTCCGCACCCTCCGTGGTTCACGGCAGCCCGATTGAGATTCTGGCGCCAATGCCGGGCCGCATTGTGAAAGTTCTCGTCAAAGAGAGCGCCAGCGTCGCGCAAGGTGATGGGCTGTTGGTGATCGAAGCGATGAAGATGCAAAACGAGATTCGCGCGCCCCGCTCCGGGCAGGTGGCGAAGGTTCATGTTCACGAGGGCGACGGCGTGGAAACTGGCGTCCGGCTGCTTAGCTTCGTCTGAAACGAGACAGTGACAAGAGACAAAAGACAAGAAAAGCGGCTATGAGCCATCCGCCTTCAGAGTGATAGCTACAAACCCGTTCAAACTTGCGAGCGCTGAATGCCACTTGCTGACTGCTGAAAGCTGATAGCTGTCTTTGCCTCTTGCCTCTTGTCTCTTGCCTTCACTGGATGCTGGCCGCTGAGCCGTGATTCTGCAGGATCTGTTGCGCGAGATAATCCACCACATGCGCGTGGTTGCGAAGATCTTCGATATAGGCGGCTTTGAGGACTTCCTCTTTTTCGTCAATGAGAGTCTTGCGGATTGCGGCCTCGACTTTGGGGTCCGAGAGTTGACGCTGGCCGGCGTTGACGCGCCCAAGGAGCTTGAAGATTCGATAACCCGATCGGCCGTGGATAATCCCAGTGATTTGCCCTGGCTGAAGGAAATCCAAAGTGCGGCTGAGCGTGGGATCTGAGGCGAGAGAAGAGACCGGGATAAAGCCCATGTCACCTCCGCCCGCGGCGGTGCGAGGGTCTTCCGAATAATCCTCGGCCATCTTGGCGAAGTCTTTTCCGGAAAGGACTTGCGCATAGAGAGCTTTGATCTTGCGCTTTGCCTCGCGCTCGTTGCGGGCGTCATCGTGCATCAGGTTGCGGACTTGGGGATTGGGAATGGGAGTCACCAGAATCTGCGCCAGGTGATACTCCGTCTGCGGTTCATTGAAATCACTCTTATTGTGATCGTAATAGCGGGCGATCTCGCCCGAGGTCACCGTAACCTGTGAGAGAATTTCCTTCTGAATCAGTTTTTTGAGCGTCAGGTTATCGTGTATCTGTTGGCGGAATTCCGCGACCGTCAATCCCTGCGAGTTAAGCCGCTTTTGAAAATCGTCGCCTGAAAAAGAGCTGCGGATAACGGCCAGACTCGCGTCCACCTCCTTGCCCGAGACAGTCACCTGGAGTTGGGAGGCGCGATCGAGCAGAAGCCAACGGTCGATCATCTGGTTTAGGATCGTTAGCTTAAAGGAAAGTGCTTGCTCTGGCTTGGCGTTGCCGGGAAGCACCGTCTTCCTGCTCCGGTAAATAGCTTCCACCTGATCGCGGGTGATGGAGGTCCCATTCACCCTGGCCCATACTTCATTTTTATTTCCGCCGCGTGAACAGGAAATCAACCCGAGCGCGCCGCCGAGCGCCAAAAGAACACAAGCGGCCCGGAGGCAAAGAACATAACGTTGGAGCATAATGAAAATTGTAACTTGGTTTCGCAGGAACCCGTGAGTTGGAACACGAGGGATTATGCTGGATCATTCACGAAGTTTTAGTCGAGGACCGGAAGGGCGCGGTTTTAACCGTGCCGTTTGCGTGCCCCTTTTTTGTCTCGCATCCCGAACGGCTCGTTGTAACG